>JAZSRG010000092.1:0-27503 GCA_045538365.1 Clostridia bacterium | reverse complement strand
ACACCTTTTTTAAGTATTTAACGGCCTTTTCTTCTAAAAAACACAATTCGGGGTTATCGAATATATAATCGCACGCCCCAAAAATCACGTCCTTTTTTTCGTCAACGACGTCCAAAAACTCTTTGTACAACATTTCTCTCCTTATACAATTTATCCTATTGTAACATTTTCGTACTTTTTGGCAAAAAAATTTTATTTTTCTCAATAACGCGCATTAACTACAGCGCCATGCCTGCAAAGGACAAAATCATAGAAAAGAAGGAGAAAAATATTCCAAATCCGCCTGATGCCGTGCCGGCTATTCCTAAAACGAGAGTGGCTACGGGCTTTACGCCGTATTCGTTTTTAACTTGTATGAACTTTCTTATGGACTTAATGCCAAAAACAAGTCCTAAAATAGAAGTTACGAGTCCGCCCGAGATAATCAAAATACATTCCATAACGGCGGACAAGCGACCGAGAGTCAATGCGAATAATAAAATTATCAAAACGTAAGCCACTATGGATAATTCCGCGCCCGTCGCGCCCAAAATCACGGATGCTATTGCTTTTCCCGTTCCTTTGTCGATTTTGTCGTCCGTAGCGTTAGGCATTTTCGTTGCCCCTGCGTTTGCGCTTTGACCAAACAACATTTCGTCCCTTTGGCACTCGTAACAAACGTCCGAGTCGTATTCGATTTTCTTTCCGCAATTTTTACAATACATAATTCACCTCATAACTGTTTATTAAATAAATTTATGATTTCACTAAATAATTCTTTATTTATCTCACTGTATAACTCGTGATTGACTTTTTTATATAAATTTCTTTTCTCGTCGTCCGTTAAATCCCTACCCTTTTCCTTTTTCTCGGTTTTTAATAGTTGTTTAAACCAATTTTGATACTCAACGGACTCGGCGGAGTGCCAAATACTGTCGTGTCCGCCGTTTAACCCTTCCCCTATATAATAGGTTACGTTTGGGTTAGTTATCTCACTTCTTCGGGCATGTATTGACTGATGATTATATCCTATAACCTTGTCGTCCACTCCGTGCGCAATAAGGACGGGGGTATTGCCCGAATTTATACCTTTTACCGCGCTAAAATTTATATATTTTCCGAACAATTTCTTTTGATATTGCTCTAAAAAGACTTTGGGCACGCCTTTGTCCGCAAGTTCGCCTGCGTATTGATAACCTTTTTCCAAAATCAAGGTGTATCCGCTATTAAATCCTGCGATACAAGCGCAAGCCGAAACACGGTGCAAACTCAACACGGACGCGGTGGCGTAAGCCCCCCAAGAGTGTCCCACTAAAAAGAGTTTTTTGCCGAAAAATCTTTTATCCGACTCCAAAAAAGTAAGAGCGTGGTCAAGATCCACCAAAGACTCGCACATACCGACAGTGGAGTCCCCGTCCGACTCGTGCGTTCCTTTATAGTCGTATGAAAAAACGCTATATCCGTTTTTTACAAAGAACAAAGTCATAGGCAAATAATCGTCCGCGCCTGCGTGCATACCGTGGCTTAAAACTATCAGCCCTTTGCTCCCTTTAACTTCATAATAATACCCTTGCAAACGCACGTTATTCGACAAAAAAGAGATTTTTTCGCGACTTAATTTGTGGCTAACTCTCTCAAAACAGTATTCGCCCGCCACCAAACTATAATCGGGCTTATCGTATCTCTTAAAAAATGAGTCGTAGAGTTCCATACCCCCGAAAATAGATAGCGCGCTCACGCCTAACTTTGCAGTAGCAATCAAAGCGGACTTTAATCTTTTTTTGCGCGTTGATTTAGTTTTGTCATCTTTCTCGTTCACAAGCCACCTAATTATTTATAAAATTCTCAAAAGATAAAAATTCGTAGTTTTCTTTTTTGAGTAATTTTATTATCTTTCTTATTCTTTTAAGATATACTTTTCTACCCCTATTTATATAAACTTTCTTAAAGAAAGGCAAATTTTTGGGAATAGGCAAGTCTAACGTGCTCAACTCAAAGGGATGAGTGTAAAAAACGTAAGAATCGGCGGTTTTCAAGTACTTTTTGAGCAAATATTTCACTAAAAACCAAGGCATTAACCTTAAGTACGCCCCACCTGACACGGGAATTTCTTTGCCGAATAGTCGAGTTTTTGAGATTTTGAACTCGTAAAAACCGTCTTTTTCATACACCGTGTCGTTGATTTTTATAAACCCGTCCAAAGAAAACGTGCCCGAGTTTACGGCTTTTTTAAAGTCCAAAAAACTTGAATCACAAGTAAAACCTGCTTTTAAAACGGCATCAAATCTCTCTTTATCGAGTCCAAAACAAGGCGCGCGATAACTTATAACCTTGCCGAAACTCTTCTCCACTTCGGCTTTCGCGTGTTGTAAAGAGCGCAAAAACTCGTCCGCGCTTTGGTGGATAGGAGATATATGCTCTTTTGCGTGCACCCCTATGCCGTGACCTAAGTCTTTTGCCTTTTTTAAGTACTCATAAGACAAGGGTATAAAGTCCGCAGTCACCAAAAAAGTGGCTTTTGCGCCTATCTCTTGCATTAAGGACAAAAAGTCGTCTATCTCGCTTGCGCAAGCGTACTCGTCCGCGCCCTTAAATCCCAAGTCGCGAATACAACTCGTGTCGTAATAGGACTCAACGTCCATTGTAAAAAATGCTGTTTTACTCATCAAAGCCTTTTACGAAATCTATTATAGCGTTATCGTACTTTTCTTGATTGTTTATTCTAACGTGAGAGTGTACGCCCTTTTCAAACCAAACTAATTCCTTTTTAGATACGCACTTATCAAACAATTCTTGCGCTTTTTCGGGAATGGAAAACTTGTCTTGCTTTGAGTACAAGAAAAGTATAGGTCTATCCACTTTGTCAATCATAGTGATAGGACCGTCTTTAAAGGCGTTTGCTTTAGCGACGATAGATATCCAAAGCATAACGAGTTGAAGGATAGGAAACTTTGGTTTGCCGTCCAAGTGATTTTTAAAGGACTCTCTAAAGTTTATGTACATACCGTCTGCAATAAGCCCTTTTATATACTCTGGACACTCTTTCTTCTCCAAGGCAAAAAGCGCGGTGGACGCGCCGATACAAATGCCGTGGCAAATGATATGAGCGTTTGCTTTTTCGTCGTGCAAAAATCTCGCCCACTCGATAATATCCGCCCACTCTTTGTAACCTACACAGTTATATCTGCCGTCACTTAATCCGTGCGCGCGGTTATCGATAACTAAAACGTTGTAACCGCTCTTTCTGTAAGGCTCTGCGAAATAGCAAGAGTATCTGCACCCTTCTTGCCTACCTGCAATAATAATTACGGCTTTTTTTGCGCCGAAATCAAAATATTGTCCTGCTAAAAGGAATTTTCCGCTCTTTACGCGGACTTCTTGCATTTTGTCGGAGTATAATTCTCCCCATTTCTCCCCTTGCTCGTACATTTCTATTTGTTCAAGGTCGTCTTTTTCACTACATTTTCTCTGCCACTTTTTCTTGCTCGTTCTAACCAAAAGTATGCGGTACAAAATAATGGAGAAAAGCAAAGGCACGACCACCAAAAAGAATATAAGAGCCGAAATTATCCAAGGCCACATAATTCCCCCTATAAACCTATAATGAAAGCGAATATATTTTGTCCGCCCGATATCTCTTTCACCTCAATATCAGGGAATTCATCTTCAAAGGTTTCTTGTAAAATTTCTCTCATCTCGTCCGTAACGCCCAAGCCCCTAAACACTATGCACGAATCTTTAAAGTCAATATCGTCCACGGAGTTTAGTCCCGTCTCAATAACGTCGTCCAAGTCGTCTGAACTTGCCATAAGTTCGCCGTTTTTGAGCACGATATAATCTCCTGCGTTGCAAGACACGCCGTTGTGGGAATATTTTTTGGTTGCAACGGCTACACACAAACAAGTGGACTCGGCTATTCCATTTTTCATTTGGTTAATTCTGTACTCTACGTCGTCGCTACTCGCGTTATCCATAGCCAAAGCGAAATAATTTTCCACCACGTTTTTGGTGTGCAAAACCGTAATGTTTTTCTTTCCGCTTATTTGAACGGCTTGTTCAACGGAAAAAATTGCGTTTTTGTTATTTGGGAATACGACTATATTTTCCGCGTTTAAGTTTCTAATTACTTGCAAAACTTCTTGAGCGGAAACGTTCATAGTCGCGCCACCTTCAATAACTACGTCCGCGCCAAGTTCTATAAAGGTTTCCTTTATGCCCGTGCCGTTTACAATACACACGATAGCAAGTTTTTTGCTTTCCTTTTCAACTTTTTTGAAAAGATATTCGTTGTGCTCTAACTGCATATTGTTAAGAGAAAAATGAACGAATTCTCCGAACTGTTGACAGTAGTTTATAACCGTCGCAGGGGTTAAGGTGTGAATATGTACTTTTACTCTGGTTTTTTCTTTAACCGCAACGAGAGAGTCCCCCACCGTTTTAAGGTCGTCTATAAAGGTTTGTAAAGAAAAGGATTGAACGTCAGCCTTTTTGTTCATAAGTTGTAAAACGAATTCCATACAATAGCCGTAATCAAAACTACTGTTTTCGTCGAAAAACTTGTCGTTCCTTTCTCTAATTTCCTCTTTTTCGTCGTCTTTTTCGCCGTCATACGTAATTTCTTCGCCGTACAAGGCTTTGAGCATTCCGTCCACGATATAGATATAACCTTGTCCACCGCTGTCCACTACGCCCGCATCTTTCAATTCCTTTAAAATTTCAGGCGTATAGGACAAACTTTTACGCATTTCGGCAAGATACATAGAGAACAAACTTTCAAAAGACGTTCCCCTATCTATTTGATTTTTAATTTTTTCAATTCCTTCGCGACAAACGGTCAAAATAGTGCCTTCAACGGGACGAACGACCGCGCGATAGGCTTGTTTGTATCCGTCGATTAGAGCGTCTTTCATCTCTAAGACGTTTATCGAGCCGTAACTTGACATTGATTTATAAAAACCTTGGAAAATTTGGGACAAAATAACCCCCGAATTTCCCCTTGCGCCAAGGAGCATTCCTTCCGTAAGTTTTTTCAAATATTCGCAAAGTTCGCTCGTTTTTTTCGTGTTTTTAACGCCGTTTTCCAAAGTCAAGCGCATATTTACGCCCGTATCCCCGTCAGGGACGGGAAATACGTTCATTTCGTTGACTTCTTTTTCGTGTTTTCGGATATTGTTCAAGCCGTTTATAACCATTTTCTCGAACAATACGCCGTTTATACGTGTAGTTCTCATACTTTATTTCTTTCCTAAGTTTTTAAGTTTTTTGGACAAAAGGAACATAAGTCCAAAGGCAATTAAGCAACCTGCTCCCGATATGAGAGTCATATAGAAAATTGCGCCCGTGTTTACCTTTAAGGCGGTCAAAACCAAGCCCGTTGCAATACCCGTCGCAACACCCGAGAAAAGTCCTTGTACCGCAAAGTACATAGCCGAGTGCGATATACCCGTTTGCTCTTCGTCTTCTGCCGCAAGTTGAGCGGGAATAGAGTAAGCAACGGAGAAAAGCGCGCCTATTGCAAAAGATATAATTACGCCACCACAAATGGACAAAACCGTTTTGAGCATTGTGTCCGCCACGAACATTCCCACGAAAAATACGCCCGTCATACCGATAGCGTAGAGCAGAAGTATGTATCTAAACGCTATGCCAAAGCCGTACTTTTTAATAACCTTATTATACACGAAAAGTCCAAGCGGTACGGGAGCGAAAGTTGCGCCCATGACTATCATCATACTCATTTCCGTTGCCGAGAAATATTCGTTTATGCCACCCAAAAATAGTTGCGTGCCAAAAGTCATAAAAGAATATACGCACATCCAAGTCAAAAATTGCTTGTTTTTTAAGGTGTATTTTAAAGATTTAAAAAGTCCAACGCTCTTTGCTTCGTGTTCGGGGTTATTTTTGGTGGACTTTTCCTTTATCATAAATAAAGGTATGGTCATAGTTAAAACCAAAGGTAAAACGATAACTGCAACTACTTTGATATTAAGTCCGTTTAAAAGCCCTGCAACCAAAACGTAACCTAATATAAAATAAATTACGTCACAAACGGATTTTACGTTGGATATAAAGTTACGGCTATCCACGTCTTCCACGATTTCGGTGTAAGTTGCGTAATACGTTACCATAGTTAAGGTATAAAAAGCGTAAAATACGCAAAGAACAACGCCAAAGTAAATGGTATTAACCCAAGTTACGCCCGTGGGATTTGGTACGACCAAAAAGAGAAGATATGCTATAACCATAACTATCATACCGATAAAAATGGCAGGTCTGCGTCTTCCCCATTTCGAGCGAAGGTTGTCCGCCCAAGATGCCATAGGAATATCGATAATTCCGTCTATGATTTTTGCAATAACTACGAATATTGCCCAAACGCTTGCTATAACTAAATCTTTCCCTTCAAAAGTGTGGAAAGGAAGGTCGGCTACGTCAAATCCCCCGGCAATCAACGCGCTACAAAGATAGGAGCCCATCATAAGGTTTAGCATATTTACACCAAGTCCCGCTGCCCCGTATAATAACTGTTTTCCCCTTGTTTTTATAGTTTTCATCACTTTCTCCTAACCGTTTATCAAGTTTTCCATTATAGCCGTTTCCTCTTTCAATCCTTCACTAATAGGCTTTCCTACGTAATACGCCGCCATAAGTCCGGGACCGATATTTACACCGTTCAATGCGTAAACGTCGCAAATATATACGGCTTTGGGATTAAACTTTTCTTCTATCATTTGTTTGAGCATTTCAGCGAACTTCATTCTATCCGTTTGCGCGATAAAGATAATTTGGTCGCTTAAATTCTCGCCCGTTTGCTCCATATAACCGATAATAGCGTCAAGGGCTTTTTTCTTGCCTTTAATCTTTGCAATAACCGTGGTTAGTCCGTTATAGTCGAACTCGCCCATGGGGGTAACCCCTATAAGTGTTCCAAAAAATGCTTTTGCGTTAGTAAGTCTTCCTTTTTTTGCTAAAAATGATAGGTCGTCCAACCAACCCATTTGGTGGAATCTATTTTTGTATTGCTCAAAATAAGACACTACTTCGTCCGCCGTTTTGCCTTCCGCTCTCATAATGGACGCGTACACACACATAAGACCGAGTCCGGGGCCGAAACGTCTTGAATCGATTATCTCGATTTTTGCGTCAGGGTAACTTTCCAAAACGTTTTGTTTTGCGGTATTTGCAAAGTTGAAAGTTCCGCTCATTGCCCCCGACATAACGAAGCAAATTATATCTTTGCCACTCTTTATCTCTTCTTCAAAGGCTTTTTCAAACTCCACGATACTTGGTGGCGCGGTGGAAAAAGACTCGGGGTTTTTCTTCAAGGCAGAGTAAAATTCGTCGTGAGAAAAAAGTTCCCAGTTTTGACGAGAAGAAATCTCTTCTCCACTTGGCAAAGACATATGGCTTTGTACAACTTTTATATCATACTCCTTTTGAAATTCTTCTTTAAGGTCGCATGAACCGTCTGCCATAATTGCGTAATTATTCATTTTTTTCTCCTTTTTCTCCGTTTAAAAACGTAAATATTTTTTTCTTTTGTTCTTCCGTTGATAACGGAAACGCCTTGCCGTGTGTGGCGTCAGGCACTAAAACTAACAACTTTTCAGATGCGTTGGCATCATAGTTTTCCTTCGTAAAAGATACGGGCGTGGTTTGGTCTTTCTCTCCCGTTATGAAAACGGTGGGAATTTTATTCTCTTTAAGCGACTGACTCGGTTTTTTCTTAATGTCCACCCCTTTAAAGTACTTTAAGTAAAAATGGAAAAACCAAGTAGCGAACTTAAACCCGATTTTTGCAATAAAAGACTTCTTTTGTTTTTTGTCGTCGTACATCATTACGTCGTAGTAAGAAGTTAGCGCGCAATCTAAAACCAAGCCTTTAACTTTTGGGGTTTTGATTTTGTTTGACGCAAATCCAACGCCTGCTCCACCCATACTAAGTCCGTAAACGACTATATCGTCCGTTTTGTCTTTAACCCAATCTATCCAACTAAGGATATCAAATTGCTCTTTTTGACCGCAACAAACGGTTTTTCCCCCGCTTATAGAGTGCGCTCTTTGGTAGCAACAAAGTACGTTATAGCCTTCTTGAAAAAACCTTTCCGCGGTAACTGAAAAGTCCCGTCTTGGGTTTGAGTGATAACCGTGCATAAAGATAACGGTTTTTCTCGCTCCTTGGTCGTGATACTCTCCAACAAGCCGAATTTTGTCGAAAGAAGTTATCTCTACCAAGTTTATAGAATATTTTCCCCCCGCTCTCTTGCAATACTCAAAGTTAAAACTACTTTTTTCCGTTTTTAAATCTAAAACGTTTTTCTTTTGCCTACCGAACAAACAAATATACGCCCCGATAGGAAAGCACAAAAAGGCGAGAAGGACGGGAATTATACCGAAAAATAAAATTATCTCAAACGTTGTCATTATCCTACCGCTCGTACACGAAATATTTTGCGTGGTGGGTATTTTCTCCGCAAACGGACACGCAATACGCTATATCTTCTAAACTGTCAAATTTTGTCAGTACCTTTTCTTTTGTGAGTTCAAGTTTTTTAGGCTCGAACACCCTTTTATCTTTGCTCTTGAAAACGCTCTCTTTTTTCGTCCAAAGAGCCATAATTTCATCAAAATCAAGGTTTTTTATATCTTTTTTCTCTTTTTTAGTGGATATTTTCTCTAAAATCTTGTCCGCCAAACCGTCTTTTCCTTGAAATTTGTTTTTAAACTCCACGGCGTTTTCTATATCCACCCCAACGGGCGCGTTAGACACGGCAACGGCTACCAAGTCTTTGGTGTGTGAGAGAGAAAAGAAACACTTTTCACTCACCCATTTGCCGTTTTTGTTGCGCGTTGGCGCGAGTTCTTCCATTGAATAAGAAAAACTTCTAAAAACGGCGTACTCCAAAACTTTCCAAACCCAAAATTTTTGCTTTTTAAGGTTTTCGTTGGAAATGGACAAGATTTCTTCTTCTCTCGCCTTTGGCAAAAGACTAAAATCTTCTTGCGTTTCGGGGATTTTGGATACATAAACGTCCAAAATCTTGCGATTTTTCCACTTTTCACGAGCAAAAATTTCTTGATAACTGATTTTTTTACCAAAAACGCACTCGTTTACGAAATGTTCGCAGTTATTATGCACGAGATTGTATCCGCCCCTTCCTATTCGACTTCGAGCGAAAGATAGGATTTCTTTGGTTTTTTTAGCCGTTTTCTTCTCTTTTTTGTCCAAAACGCCTACTTCTACGATAAAACCTTTAGAAAACTCGTCTATATCAGTCACGCACACGACTATATCTTCTTTCGCGTGGGGCTCGCCTACGGGCGGGCGACCAAACTGAATAACTTCTTCTTCGCTAACGAATATGCCGTAATGGTAAATTGAGCCGATTTTTATCCTAACTATATCTCCTGACTTCGCATCCCTTGGCTCGAAAATCATTTGAGTTTTTCCTCGATAAAGTTAACGACGTCGCAAATAGTTTTAAAATTGTCGCTTCCTACGTTATCAAAACGAATTTTGAAACTCTCCTCAATTGCTATTACCATATAGAGCATACCGACGGACGAAAAACCCAAGTCACCCATTAAAGATGAGTCTTCCGTAACTTTTTCAATCAAGTCTTTATTTCTCTCGTCAGCCGAGAGCAAAATGTCTTTAAGTTTATCTATTATATCTTTTCTTGTTAATTGCATTTTTTATATCTCACTATCTTCATACTTGGCGTTCTTGCAAAATCGCTTTCGCGAATAGTCATTTTGGATACTCTTGCAAAGGCAGGAAGGCTTGCGTTCACCTTTTCAAGTTCTTGTATTACGTATTCGTTAACGTTTTGGGTATTAAGTTTTGCAATCTCGGGCAATCTTAACACTACTTCTAAGGCTAAAATTCTATCCCCTGCTTCGTTAACGTCTTCAAAAATCTGACTGTCTTGAATTATATCGAGTTGGTTAAACTTGCACTCGTATTCGGCGGGAGAAATGTTCTCGCCCGTGGGCAAAACTATAACTTCCTTTATTCTTCCCGTTATATACATAAGTCCGTCGTCGTCAAAACGCACCAAATCGCCCGTTTTAAACCAACCGTCGGAGAAAGCCGTTGCGTTTTCTTCGGGTTCTCCTATATAGGTGGTGAGCATATTTCTACCCTTTAACCAAAGTTCGCCGTCCACTATTTTGTATTCTTGATTCGGGTACGTGAGCCCAACCGCTTCGGGACTCTTTTTGCTGTACGGGTTACCTGATACGAGATTAGCGGACTCCGTCAAGCCGTAGCCGGGGAATAAAGTAATGCCGAATTTTTCGTATTCTGCAACCAAATAGGGAGCAACTGTTGCCGCGCCGCAAATTATGTACTTTAAGTCCGCGCCAAGCATATTTCTACCAAACTTTTTAGAAAGATTGAGCGCCATTTCAGCAAGAGCGGGTACGACTACCAAAATAGTCGGGCGGAAAACGGCTATATCTCTAAACATATCTTTGTTGTTCTTACAAATATACAATCCGCTGCCCGTGTAAACAGAGGTCATAAGATTACGAATAAGTCCAAATACGTGGGACAAAGGCAACACGAGTATATATCTTTGATTAAATACGTCCTGGTAACCGTAACAACCGTTTACCGTTCCTTGCATTACGGCTTGATGAGATAAAAGCGCGCCTTTGCTTTTACCCGTAGTTCCACCGGTAAATAATACTACGCACTCGTCTGTCGCGCTCACTTTTGCTACCGGGACTTCGGTGGTAGATTTTGCAAAAGCGGATACGGTAACTATGCCTTTTGCCTTTGCAATACTCGTTTTTTCTTCAAGTACGGGGTGATATACGAGAGTTTTTGCGCCGAACTTCATACAACAACCAAACACCGTCATCTCGTCAAGGTGAGCGGGTAAAACGACAGCGGTTGCGCCAAGGGTTAGGGTAGCAAAGTAAAGTTTAACGAATTCGTAAGAGTTTACGGCAAGTAGAGCCACTCTCGCGCCCTTTTCCACCCCGTTATCTTTAAGTACGCCACGGTATTCGGCTACGTCACGGATAAGGTCGGCGTAGGTGTGAGATCCGTCTTCGTCTGCTATTGCTACTAAATCTTTGTATTCGGGGATAACTTTTTCCCACATATCGTTTACGGTATCGAAATCAATTATTTTATCAAAGGTTTCGTCAGTCGTAAATTGTCTAAAAATTTCTTTTGAGTTACTTTGCATTTTTTCCTCCTTCGGCAAGAACTCTAAGTTCTTCTTCTTTATCGTGTAAAAGTTTGGAAATTTCTTCCATTTGCACTACGTTTGGCATATGAGAGTACCTTTCGCGCACGTTTATCGGCTCGCCTATCGCCACCCTAACTCTGTTATAAAAACGTTTTTTCTTCTTTATATACACGGGAATTATGGGTTTTCCGCTTTGGGCGGACATTAAAACCATACCCGATTTAAAAGCGTTTACGCTACCGCTTTTGTCCGTGTTTAGCCCGCCTTCGGGGAAGATAACCACAAGTTCTTCTTTTGTTAAATGGGACACTATCTCGCGGAAAGAACTCATTCCCCAGTTGTTTTTGTCTATCGGTATGCACAAAAAAGAGCGGAAAAGGAAATTTTTAAACTTTCCTTCAAAAAACTCTTGCGTTGCAACGAAATGGTGTCTTCTATACCAAATGGATAGCATTAGATATATCTCGTCAAAAAACCCGAAGTGGTTGGATATAAGTAACGCCCCACCGCGTATTTTTTTCTTTGCCGTTTTACTTATGTACATCTTTTTCGGTCTTATCCAAATAAGTCCGGGTATTGCCGCCGTAAATTTGATAAAATCGTATATGAAGTACTTAAAAGAAAACAGTTTAGCCCTTTTTCTTTTCTTGTCTTTCATTTAGTTGTTCTCCCAAACGAATAATTTCTTCTCGAAGTCTTTTAGTTACCAATTCAAGGTTTTGTTTGTCGTCAAGACTTTCGTCCAAAAAGTCCGATAAATAAATAGGTTTGCCTATCATTACTCTTGCGCGTTTCTTTTTAAAGTAACTGCCGTTGGTGTAAACGGGAATAATAGGCGCGCCGGACGATAGGGCAAGATAAGACACGCTCGTTTTAAACTCAAGGGGACGGGTTTCGTTAGGTTTTGGCAACCTGCTTTCGGGGAAAACGCCAACCACTCCGCCTTTTTCCAAAATTTGCTCGGATTTTTGGATAAAAGCAAAGTTTTTAGCCTCCCTATCCACTTTAATTCCGCCCAAAAGTTTTAAAAACCAAGCCAACCACTTCTTTCTAAACAACACTTCCGCCATTTGATACCTTAGCGTTCTACCAAAAAAGGTAAACAAAAATATCGCGTAGTCAAATAACGCCGTGTGGTTAGACACGATAATCGCAGGTCCTTTTATCCGCCTTGACTGGACTTTTTTGTCTTCAAAATAATATTTCGTGCGAAATACTATTTTTTGCGGAATATACGCCGTTATTTTGGTAAACCAGTTAAAAAATCTTATCATTTTTCAGCGTTTTCCTCGATATAATTTACAAATTCTTTTATCGTGCACAAACTTTTTTCTCCATTTGACGGGAAACCTATATCAAACTCGCGTTGAAGTTCGCTAGTCAAAGCAAAGTAATCCAAACTCGTGCCCCCTTCGTCAAAGAAAAAGTTAGAGTAATAGGAAATATCCTCACTATTTTTAGATAACGCCGTCGCAAAAAACTCGCGCACCTTTTCAGCCAAAACAAGGTTTATATCTTCTTCCTTTTCTTCCGCGCTTATATCCAAAACGGTCATCTCCCCGCTCTCGTAATCGCGCTTTATTCTTTGCCTATTTAACTTAAATTCTTCCCCTTTGAGCATAGAGTCCGACGTGAAAACGATTTTCTCTATCTCACCACTGAGTTTAAGTTCGGAAATTTTCTCCAAAACTAACGCGTTTATCTCACGCAATTTATCGGGTTTTATGTATTTATTTACGAAAACTATCAAAAGGGGCAAGGTCTTTCCTTTCGCGTGACAAGTCGTCAAGGTTACGCCAAGCGTTCCTGGTACGGTTAGTTTGCTCTCTATTATATTCGGGTTTAGGTTTTCGCCCGACGGGGACACCACCAAGTCGTCTTTACGCCCTAATATATAATATCTGCCCTTTTCTTCACGGGCTAAGTCGCGCGTGTTAAACCACTCGTTTTGAATTACGTTTTTGCCGTTTTCGTCCAAAACGTAACTTGCCATGGCTTTGCCACGAACTAATAATTCGCCCGAGTCGGATATTTTGTACTCAACGTTTTGCATAGCGTGACCAATTGAACCGCTATTTAATACCCCGCTTTTATTCGTAAGTTCTACGCTCGTAATACCTATCTCCGTCATACCGTAACCGTTTGCAAGATGATATCCTACGGCGTTGAAAAACTCTATTATATAGTTTGGTATTCCGCTACCGCCCGTTATCATAAAGCAAATGCTTTCGCCAAACATATTGTCGCGGACTTCTTTAAACCCGATTTTGGTAACTATTTTGCCGATTATAGGAAGGCGGGATAGTTTCATACCCTTCAAAAACTTTTTATACGTTTTCTCTCCCCTATCCTTTATGGTGCGTATTGCCGTTTGATACACCTTTTCCCAAAACAAAGGCACGGCAAAAACGTGAGTAACTTTGTGTTTTTTAATGGTGTTGGTTATAGTTTGCGGGTTTAAGTCGTTTAATAAAACCAAAGTACGAGAGAAAAAGGTAAACCAAACGTAAACGGCAACAAGCCCGAAAATGTGATAAAAAGGCAAGAAAGTTAAGAGTTTCAACTCTCCGTTGTAGTGTTTTTTCATTTGTTTTGACTCTTTTATGATGCCGTAACTACCCTTTATTTGATAGTAAAACTCTTTCGCGGTATAAGCGCAAATTTTTACGTTAAAAGTCGTTCCCGAACTCATAACGAAAACTTCTTCTCCCCAATCACTCATCTCAATTTCGGTGTCCGACGGAGTAATATCGCTCGCCTTTATAGTTTTGATAGAAAAAATCTTATCGTCCGATATAACGGCGCAAGCGCGAGAGCGAGCAAGAGAAGACTCAAGCAAATCTTCGTCCACACGCATATTTAAAAGCAAGGGGTTAAAACCTGCCATTATGCACGCCCAAAAAATCTCTATCCACTCGAAACTGTTGTTCATATAAATTCCAACCGTGGACTGACTGTCAAATTCTGACAGTTTGTCTTTCAAGGTGCGCGCTTTGAGTTTTATATTTTTCTCACACTCGCCGTAAGTGTATTTTTGTATTTTATATCCCGTAGTTTTTTCAAAAAGAACGTTGTTTTTCTCTGAAAACATAAGGGAAAACAAAGACTGAAAAGTCTTCTCCATCTCGTCAAACTTTTTAATCTTTTTAGCAACGTACTCGTCTATGGTTTTACAATTGCCAATATTGTTGTATTTCATGCCCTTTTCCCTTACAGTTTATTCTATGCCCATATTAATGAACACTACAAATTATTATATAATAATTACGCCTAAATTGCAATACTTTTTCGACAAATTCCGCCTACGCCCGCCCTTTCCCAAAATTTAGTTTCGGCAAATTCTTTTTTGTTTTAATCACTAACCATATAAAAAAAGTTCCCGCTTTTCGCGAGAACTTTTTGCCTTATTGTCTTTTATAATGTCTTTCCATATAAACGCCCATTTTATCAAATTCTTCAATCAACGTATCCCCTTTTACTTTGCAAGTAAAATTAGGAAAAGCATTTATCCAATAAGCCTTAATTTTTATTCTATCGCCATCCCTTTCCCACAATAAGTCTTCTTCTACAGGCTCGTCACTTTCGATAATCAATTTTCCCGTGCCGTCTTCGTTTAAAATAATAGTCCTATTCGTACCAAACATTGATACTTCTGTGCCCGTAATATTTTCGGCTAAAATCTCCATATAATCGGTTGTGATTTTTTCTACCTTATAAGTTCCAGCGATGCTTCCACAGCCAGACAATGCCACGCATGATATGGCCAATGCGCAAATTAGTACTGCAATTAAAACTTTTTTCATTTTAATTTTCTCCTTTTGTTTAATGACAAAATTATATACTAACCAATGGTTAGTTGTCAAGCATTTTCTAACCATTAGTTATATAATTAATTTATGGAAAATAAATTTATTAAAGAAAGATTAAGTGAAGAAATAAAAAACAGTGGACTTACCACTATAGAAATTGCAAAAAGAATCGGGGTTTCCCCTGAAATGATCACCCAATACAAAACAACTAAAAAACTCCCAAAACTTGACACTTTTGCAAAACTTTGCAAAGAATTAGATTTAGATGCCAATTATATATTAGGTTTAGATTAAATGAAAAGACTTATAAACAATCTTGTTCATAAGTCTTTTTTATTTTAATAATTTATAATAAACTTTCTAATTTTTCATATAATGCAGGAATATCTTTCGTTATCGTTTCATAAACTATACTCATATCAACGTCGCCGTATTCATGAACGATTCTATTTCTCATCCCCTTTATTGCCTGCCAAGGAATTTCTTCGTATCTTCTTTTAAATTCTGGAGTAAGTCTAAGTGAATTCTCGGATATTTGGATTAACCTAAAAAGCATCGAATCGCGCAAAGTTTCATCTTCTTCTAATTTTTCCAAGGATATATTTTTTGTTTTTTCTATAATATAGACAATATCCTTCGCCATTTTTC
Organism: Clostridia bacterium; assembly: GCA_045538365.1. Classification (GTDB taxonomy): domain Bacteria; phylum Bacillota; class Clostridia; order Christensenellales; family RUG350; genus RGIG2224. Next base: position 11,863 of record JAZSRG010000092.1, on the reverse strand, counting down.
TTAAATAGTAAGTATTATTTTTGAGATTATCCATAAATCTTTATTCCGTCCTTCAATATTTCATTTACTAAATTAAAATTGTCATTAAGTTGTCTTTGGTCAAGAACGTCCACCTTTTTACAAAGCGCATCACGCAATTCTTCCACCATTTCAAAAAACTTCAAGCCTGTTTCCGCAGTAAAAACCAATAAATCCACGTCACTTTTAGAAGAAGCCTTTCCTTTTGCGTATGAACCGAATAGATAACAATACTCTACGGAATATTTAGAAAAAACATCCGCACAACACTCTCTTATCTTTTCTATCGTCAATACACCGTTTTCTTCGTCAACGTATCCGTATTCGTATAACTTTTCTACAATATATTTATATTTTATGGTGGATTGCTTTTTTATATCGTTTTCGTAATTATAAAACGTACGAACTGGCACACCAACAAAATCCGCCGCTTGCTTTTGCGTTAAACCTTTAATTTTTCTCAATTCTTTTAACGTCATAAACTCACCTCAACTGCATTATAGCACTAAATTTTAATTTCGGCAACCGTTTTCGGCAATTTTTGCCGATTTTGTTTTTTGTAAATCGGCAATTCTTGCCGATATTGATTGCTGATATTGATTATAAGTACTTTTTCAACGCGTCGGTCATAACAACTTTTTGAGAAATTGAAACAGATACTATAAAGCGAACTATAAAAGATACTGCAAACGCTATGCCCACCCAAAAAACGAAAGCCCAAAAAACTGTAGATTCACTTCTTATCATAAGAGCCACTAATCCGTTATAATTTTTCGTGAAACCCGCTGTTCCTATTGTAAAATCTAATAATGCAAGCCCACTCAAAATGCTTAACGCTATTACAAATGCTAACGTAGGCAAATTTTTATAGTGATTCTCATATATTTCTTCATAGTCTTCCATTGTATTATCTCCTTTCAAATCAAATCTTTTATATTACAATATCAAGTCTTATAAGACTTGTCAAGTATTTTAAGACTTGAAACGTGTATAATTTAATTATGGAATTCAAAGAAAGATTAAAAGAATTACGAATAGCGAAAAATTTAAGCCAAATGCAATTATCTCTCAAAACAGGGCTTAGTCAGTCTGCGATTGCAAAATGGGAACTTGGAAAAACCGAACCCACAGCAAGCGCCATTATAACCCTTGCAAAATTTTTCGACGAAACTTGCGACTACCTTTTAGGTCTTGACGAGTATTAAAAAACCACGGAAATCCGTGGTTTTTTTAATATTACTATACAAATGGTAAAAAAAGTGATAAAATAATTTATAGTTTTTGGAGTGAATTATGTTAAAAAAATTTTTATCTTATTATAAACCATATAAACTAACTTTTACGCTTGATATGATTGCCTCTTTCGTGGTGGCTATGCTCGGTATCTTTTATCCAATGATAACGAGGGTTATGCTTAACGAATATATCCCTAATCAGCAATATCAAATGATTATTATTTTCGGTGTTCTTCTTTTAGTTCTTTATCTCGTTAAAATGGGGCTAAACTTTTTTATCCAATATCAAGGGCACATGGTTGGTGTAAAAATGCAGGCAAGAATGCGTAGTGATATGTTTAATTATTTGCAAACCTTGCCTTACAAGTTTTACGACGACAACGAAACGGGTAAAATAATGTCGCGTATGACTAGCGACCTTAACGATATAAGCGAACTTGCTCATCACGGCCCTGAAAATATATTGATATCGGGTATTTCCATTATAGTGGCGTTTATATATCTTTTGACTATTAACGTTCCACTTACCCTTATCGTCTTTACTTGCGTACCCTTTTTGCTCGTCATCTCCTTTACAGTTCGTAAAAAAATGCGCGACGCTTTTATGGAAAGCAGAAAATCTTTAGCGCAAATCAACGCATCATTGGAGAGTAGTATTTCTGGCATAAGAGTAACGAAGGCTTTCACTAACTCAAAGAGCGAAAAGCAAAAGTTTGAAAAAGGAAACGACTGGTTTGTTTCATCAAGACGAAAAGCCTTTAAGGCTATGGGAATTTTCCACTCAACGACCACTTTCGTTACCGAAGTTTTCAACGTCGTAGTGCTGATAGCAGGCGGACTGTTCGTTTATTTTGGAGACATACTTATCGGCGACTATACGACCTTTATCGTTTCCGTCAACGTTTTTTTAGCGCCCATAAGACAACTAATAATGTTTATGGAACAATATCAAAACGGTGTTACGGGCTTTAAAAGATATATCGAGATTATGGAAACCGAACCCGAAAAAGATAAAGAAGGGGCAAAAAGCGTGGGCACGCTTGACGGCAGAATCCGCTTTGAAAACGTGACCTACGGATACGGCAAAGAAAAAGACGTTCTTAAAAACTTGAGTTTAGATATTGATAAAGGCAAAATTTTTGCACTCGTTGGTCCCTCAGGCGGAGGCAAGACGACTATTTGTCATCTTATTCCCCGCTTTTATCAAGTGGAAAAAGGCAAAATTTTTATTGATGACGTCGATATTCTCGATATAACCGCCGAATCACTTAGAAAAAATATCGGTATCGTTCAACAAGACGTTTATCTTTTCAACGCAAGTATAAAAGACAATATCTTATACGGCAGACCTGACGCAACGGACGAAGAAGTGATTATCGCTGCAAAGCGCGCAAATATTCACGACTACGTTCTCTCCCTTGAAAACGGTTACGACACGGTTATCGGAGAGCGTGGCGTTAAACTTTCAGGCGGACAAAAACAACGTTTGTCTATTGCGCGCGTTTTCTTAAAAAATCCGCCTATACTTATTCTTGACGAAGCAACGAGCGCACTTGATAATACTACTGAAATTTTAATTCAACAATCCTTAAACGAACTGTGCAAAGGAAGAACGACCATAGTCGTGGCTCACAGACTTTCAACAGTCAAAAACGCCGACGAAATAGCCGTTGTATCCGACGGCGAAATAGTAGAGCGTGGCACACACGACTATCTTTTAGCAAAAAACGGCGAATACGCAAACCTCTATAATTTACAATTTAAGGAAGAATAACAAAATTTTCTATTTCGTTTAAAACTTGCAAAAAACCACGGAAATTCCGTGGTTTTTGTGTTATTTTTCAGTTAAATTTTTCCGCTACTTCCAAAAGTTCTTAGTTTTTCACGAGTAACGTTCTTTATTCCGGCAATGGCATCTTCGTACACTATGAAAGGCCAGGTTGACGGGTTAGACATAGTGTTTAAGGTGTTTTTTAAGCCTTGATTTAGGGCAAAAAGTATATCGGAATAGATATTTATCTTGGTTATACCGTGCGCTATTGCGTTTTTCATCTGGTCAACAGGCGTTCCGCTTCCGCCGTGCAATACGAGTGGCGTGTCGCAAACTGCCGTGATTTCTTCCAATCTATCTATTCTAAGCGTAGGCGTTTTTTGATACACTCCGTGCGCCGTGCCAATCGCAACGGCAAGGGCATCTACTTTGGTAATATCCACGAATTTACTAACTTCGTCGGGCAAAGTCAAACTCTCCCCGGGGTCGGTGTCCGTCCCCGTTTCGCTTATGCTACCCACGCTCGCGTTTCCTACGTGACCGAGTTCGGCTTCCACCGTCAAACCTTTTTTGTGCGCGTAACTCACAACTTCGGCGGTATTTTTAGCGTTTTTATCAAAATCTAACACCGAGCCGTCGTACATTACCGAACTAAAACCTGCGTCAATCGCCTTTTTAATAAAACCAAAGTCCGTTGCGTGGTCCAAATGCAAACAAATAGGAATATCAAAAAATTCCGACGCGCTTTTAACCATAGCCGACAAAAGTTGCATATTTCTGCCCTGCAAGTCCACACCCAACGCCATCAAAAGCGCGGGCGAGCGTTCTTCTTCGCACGTTTCCAACACTGCTTTCATCATCTCGTAGTTACTTATATCAAATGCCGGAATAGCATATTTCCTTCTCTTCGCATCTTCCAACATCTCTTTCATCGTTACTAACATAATTTTTCTCCTTTTAAGGATTATTCCTTAATTTTGATTTAGCCCAAATTTTCTTGTCAACAAAACTTCTTTCCAATGCGTTTCCCTTGCAATTACGTATTCGTTTCCTAAATTCATATTGCAAACTTCTAAAATTGAATACTTAAAATTATATTTATACCCGTCCCCATTGAGTTTTAAAAGTTCTTTGAGTTCTACGTTTCCGCCGTGTCCGTCTTTCGCATAATTTGCCCAACGTTGCCAAATACATTCGTCCCCATACGCGCTACCCACGTATTGCTTGCCCGTCAACGTATCCACAATCAAATAAATTCCTTTTACGTTAGACAAAGCCGATTTCCAAGACAAAATATTGTCTGAAATTATGTATTTTAAGGTCTTATAATCAATATTTACTTGGTCAAAACCTAAAAAATCAGTAAGCGCCACGCGTTTATCTAAAATGTGCGACAACGGCATCTCTGCTATCGGCTCGCCATTTTTGGGATCAAGTTCTAATAGCGGATAGGATGCTCTAAACTCTTTTTTAAATCTAAAAAACGCTCTGCCTATATACTCAGTTGCTTTGTCCACCAACTGCGTTTCATATTTCCACCCTTTCCAACCGTTTTTATTCTCAATAGGTACAGGCTTCACGGGTAAAATCTCATAAACTCCACCAAACATCCAAATATCTTTATCAAAATATATCAAAGATAATACGTACTTTCTACCAAAATTTTTGTTCGTTTGATGCTCTTGCCAGTCTTTAAATTCGTCAATCAAAAACGCGTTATACGGCTCTTTTTTGTTTGGTAAACCAGTCGCAAAATGAACTTTATAATTGCAAAAATCTTCTTTTGGTATATCTAATAACTCGTGTAAGTTTATCATTTGCTTTCCTTTGTATTTTTTTACAATTATACCACACAAATAACACTTTTTCAATATTTGTTTTGCATATTATACAACAAAAAACAAGCCTTACGACTTGCTTTTGAAAATAAAAGTGTTTAGGTGTATGTGACCGCGTGGTAAGTACCCACTTTTGAAATATTGCACTCTTTAATATCTACATAAAACGCGAAAGACACGAGCAAGTTACTTTTCCAAATAACGCTTGTGAGCGAGACAGACAAAGAAAATATATATAACAATAAAACGCGAAAGACACGAACAAGACGAAAAAGAAAAACTCTCCCGAAGGGCGCGTACTAATCGTTTCACAAATAACGCCTAAAAACAAGAAAGACGAAATTATATACGACAATAAAACGCGTTAGAAACGAGCAAGACGAAAAAATTACTTGTCCAAATAACGCTTAAAAACAAGAAAGACGAAAAGGAAAAGCGGTTTAGAAAGGGAGCGTACACAGACGTACGTGACCTGACTAAACCGCTTTTGATTTGAAGTATTTCGACGTTTTTAAGCGTTATTTATTATCGGAGTACTGAATCGGATCTACAGATACTCCTTCCAAAAGCGTTTCAAAATGCAAATGCGTTCCGAGATTTACTTCGCTCATAGCGGAGTTACCTGCTTTACCGAGTTCGTCGCCTTTTTTAAGTTTATCCCCTTCTTTGACACTTACGGAGTCAAGAGCGGAATATTTGGTCATAAGTCCGTTTCCGTGGTCAACGGTTACGGTATTGCCGTTTAAAAGGTCGTAACTTACGCTATATACCGTGCCGTCGTAAACGGACACAACGGTTGCGCCCGTTTCACAAGCGTAGTCTATACCGCTGTGGGTTTGCCATTGTTTTAAGGTTGAACAATAAATTAGTTCGTTAACGGAATAAGAGCCGATTACTTCGCCACTTACGGGCTCACAAAAGATAACGGGGGTTACTACCACGTCGGTGTTGGGCTCGTCAGGGGTTTGGTCGGGGTTAACGGGGGTTTCGTTAGGTTTCTCATCGTTAGGTTTCTCGTCGGGCGCTTCGATTACAAGGTCGTTGGACTCTGAATTATTAACTATGGTCAAAGTTATCATAGTGCCAACGGCAAGAATACACGCAACTAACAATACGTAATAAACGTTTTTCTTTAAAAATTTTCCTAAACTTAAAATTCTTTCTTTCATTTTAATCTCCTTAATTTGGTTTGTTTTGATTATTTACACTTTTTTTTGTTTTATACTAATAATCTCCTAAAATTATGGGACAACCTACTGTCACGGTATTTCCCGACACGGCTATTTGCAAATTTACTTTTGTGTTAAACAAATCTAAACTCTCACTATTAAGGCTCGGCGCGTACAAATAAGCGCAAAAAATTTCGCCAACGTAACCTTTTTTAACGATTTTTGCAGACAAAAAACTTGCAATCTCGTCAATTAAGCCTTTATCTCCCGTCGTGCAAAAACTCTCGCCACGAATCTCCCCTTTTATCTCTTTTCTTATCTCGTCCGCTCTTTCTATCTCGCATACGACTATTTTTTCGTCCCCGTTTTGGATAACGCTAACGCTCTCCAAGTTTTCCACGTCCCCTTTAACGAAAAACGTGTAACTTCCACTATAATTTGCGGACACGTCCACTAAATCGGTCTTTTTAGGACACAGCGCCACCCCCACCAACACACACAAAACTATGTAAAAACTTTTCATAAAAAAATACTCCTGTCATTTTGACAAGAGTATTGACGGAATATTTTGTTTTATACAATAAAAAATAGACAATGGCCTTACTGAAAATTTGTAACTTTCTCATCACAAATTTTCTCGTAATGGGGTTTTCGCATTATAACTCCCTTATTATTTTAATGACAATCTATCGCCATTAAATTCAATTTCTTTAGATATTAGGCGTAAAGCATCTTCCAAACGGTCAAGAATAGCATCGCCAATACGACTAAATCCAAGTTGCTGAACTAACAAGTGGAACAAACCACTTTTTTCTACAGTAATGTTTTGTTTAAGTATTTCTTTCATACCAAGAGACAACTCTTCAAGAGAAATATATTTAACTTCTCTTACATCGTTTGCATTCTCGCTCGGAACACGGAGCATAGGAATTTCTTTCTCTTGTGAATACAAGAATCCGTTTTCACGAGTGATTTTATAATAATAGCAATTTCTCATTATGCAATCGAACTCATCACGAACAACACTCGTTACTTTTTCTCTACCAAAAAGGAAGGGAATACGTTTCAAAAGCCATTCTTCAGACAACGGTGATTCAAGTTCAACTATGGTACGAATAACTCTTAATGTATCGTAATCACATTCTTCGGCTATTTCTTCTTCATCAGCCTTTACATATTTAGGAAATTCAAAATGCTTTACTTCTGCTACTTCTTCAAAAGAAATTTCATTTGAAGGGATATCTTCTTTTTTGGGCTTTATACTTGCATTTTCTACGGCAAGGTTTGCCGCTTCTAACAAGCGTTCTTTTTCTACACGTTTATTCCTAAACCAATCGGTTGACCAAATACGATAGAATTTCCATCCCATTCTTTCCAAAATCTCTTGACGAAGTCTATCTCTATCACGAGCACTTCTTGAAGAGTGGTATGCTGCACCGTCGCACTCGATAGCAAGCAAATAGTCAGAAGAATTAGGATGTTTTAATGCTAAGTCAATCTTAAACGAAGAACAACCAACCTGCGTATCAACGCTAAATCCTTTTTCTCTTAAGAACTCACAAACTTCCATTTCAAATTCAGAGTCGTATTCTTCAAAAGGATTTACCGACATAGAACGCTCCAAAGCGATTTCGCCGTTTTCTGCGTAATCAAGATATTCTCTTAACAATCTTGCGCCAACAGATTGAGTCTTTGACAAGTCGATATCCGTATAGTGCATTGACGTAACGAGCTGAACGTTATATTTAGCACGAGTAACGGCAACGTTTAATCTACGTTCGCCGCCTTCACGGTTTACAGGACCAAAGTTGAGCAATAAGCGCCCTTGCGAGTCTTTACCGTAAGCAATACTGAAAATAATAGTATCTCTTTCATCGCCTTGTACGGTTTCCAAGTTTTTAACGAAGAACGGCTCTCCTTTATCTGACTTGAAGAACGCTTCCTTTGAAGGGTCTTGTTGTCTGCGCTTTGCTATAAGTTTATCAATTAAGTTTTGTTGTGACATACTGAAAGCAACTACGCCAAGACTTCTTTCAGGATATTTTTCTATGTTTTCAAATACCAAATCAACGATTTTTTCTGCTTCGACACGATTTGTTTTTGTCTTACGGTCAAAAGTTCCATCCACATAGAAATAGTCAACGCCAATTCCTTTAGTATCTTGCTTAGAAGAAGGGAACGTTACCAAATCGTTATCGTAGAAATTTTTATTAGAAAACGATATAAGTGGTTCAAAACGACTTCTATAATGCCATTTTAAGCGTTTTTGTGGGAACGCCGTTGAACAAATATCCAATATTGACTCAAAATCAGTAACGTCATCCGATTCATCATCGGCATTATCTTGCACTGTTGAACTATTAAAGAAATTGCTCGGTGGCATTTGTTTAGAGTCTCCAACAACGATAAGTTGTTTGCCTCTATAAATAGAGCCAATAGCATCTTGCGGAAAAATTTGTGATGCTTCGTCAAAAACAACTACATCAAACTTCATATCCGAACTTAAGAACGTGCTAACGCTGAGCGGGGACATTAAGAAACACGGTTTTAAGGTTTGAACAAGGTCACCGATTTCTTCTAAAAGTAATCTGATACTTTTTTGCTTACGTCTTTTTTCACCTTCTCTCAAGAGAATTGCTATGGCACTACCTTGCGCAACCATATCTAAATTTGGTCTTAACGCAGATAGTTTTGCCTTAATTTTTGCTTTGTTTATTTCAAAGTTAAGTTCGTCTTTTGTTTTGAAGAGTTTAACGGTTTCGTCGTGTGGGATACGAGACAATGTAATCAAAATAGAAGACTCGTGCAATATTGCATCAACCCATTGCACATAAAATGCTTTTTTATACGCAGATAAAACGTTGTCCGTCTTTATTTTTTGCGTGATAGTGTAGTCCACAAACGCTCTTAACTCTAATTCACTAAGTTTATTTAATAATTTAACGAATTCGCACCAATTATCTAACTTATCGATGTTATCAATACAACCTTGATATTTCTTCACTAAGTCGTCAAGGTCAACGTGGCGAACATCATACTCATCTAAATTATATTTTGCAACAACTCTTTTCTCTGTTTCTTCAAATTTGCTAAAAGACTTTTCAAAGCAATCGGAAAGCATCGCAAAATCCTTTTGCTTTGCGACAAATTCTTGATTGCTTAAAGTCATAAGCGTAGCAAAATCAACATCACTTGAATGAATCTTGGTAAGAGTTTCAAGTTCAGTAATCAAATCTTCAAAACTTGTTGAAACGCCGTTATACGCAGCACCAATTTGAGATTCAATTTTTTCTTCCAAGGCATTATACTCACAAGTTTTCTGTTGATAAACACGTAAAGTATCCATCATTGAAACGAATTCTTTGTATTTCATTTTCCTGCCGTCTTTTTTGCAAAGTTTAATTTCCTTTGCAATATGCCTATACTCGCCACTAAAGAGTCGAGAGAAGGAACCATTAAACTGTTTAGTCAATTTCTTGTAAAGAGATTGACCGTCAAGTTTATAAACGTCTTCATCAAACATATCGTCAATGATTTTCTTGTTGCTTAAAACTTCTTTTACTAAAACATTCATTGCTTTTATCGTCTCCAATACACTTTCAAGAGTGGACGAATTAAGCAACGCGGGAGTAATAAACTCACTTGTTTTTGCAAGATTAAAGAAATCCCTTAAAGCATAAGACTGATATATATTTTTAGCCGAAATAGAATATTTTTCGCTAAGCGTTCCATTTAACTCTTTAATATTATCACAAAGAATTATAACGTCTTTTAAGTCAAATTTCAGTTGCGCAGTTGATTGATAAGAAGAATCAAGGTCAATATATCCATACCAAACATTTTTATGATAGTCATATCCAACAGAAGGAATGTATTCGATATAGCGTGTTAAAGCGATTTCTGCTTTGTTGATGTATTCTTCTCCCTTTGTTTTGATTTCTTCAATAATAAACTCAACATCAGGGGCTTTTCTACAAGCAGAAACTTCTTCAAATAACTTATATAAAGTTTTATTTATCGTTGGACGAATTTTATGGAGTTCAACAGCATATTCGTCAAGTTCTTTTTGCGCACGTATCTTTGCTTCTATTTCTTTTTGCGCACGGTCAGACAAAGCGCTTTTTGGTGCTTTAAGGGTATGGCATAATTCAGTTATTACATCTTTTTTGTTTGCTTTATGACTATGCAACTCCAAACAAAACTCTTCAAGTCCTGCTTTTTTGAGTTTATCATAAACAACGTTTAGCGCTGCTAATTTTTCTGAAACAAAAAGAACTTTTTTACCGCATGCAAGGCATTCGGCAATAATATTAGTGATGGTTTGGCTTTTACCTGTACCAGGCGGACCTTGTAACACAAAGCTCTTGCCACTACGAGCCATTTCAATGGCTTCCGTTTGGCTTGAGTCAGCATCTACAACGTTATGTAATTGAATAGGCATGTTGTCGATAATTCTTTCTTCTTCGCCAAATCCCGACATTGAATCAATAATTTCTTCGCCAAGTAAAGAGCGAACCCCGTTATTCTCTAATATTTTTTCGGCATTATCTTTCAAATCCTTGTGCATATTGATTTTCAAGAATGAGAAAATACCAATTTTACATTCTTTTGTAATGCTCCATTTAAGTTTTGAAAGAGTTTCTTGAAGTTTTTCTAAATACTCATCAACACTTTCATCATCATATTCAGGCAACTCTACGCCATAATCATTTTTAAGTTTAAACGAAAACGTAGGATTTACGATAATATCACTATCTGTTATCTTAATGTAGTAAGGGTCTATTGCCGAATCATTTTCTATGGAAATAGGAGCAAGTAAAATAGGGGCACGCATAACGTATTGGGAATTTTCATCTTCAGTCCAATGAATAAACCCAAACGCCATATAAGCGATATTAACACCTGTTTCTTCTATCGCAGTTTTTGCCTTTTTTCCAATATTTCGTAAAGCTTTTATTGGATTTACAAAAGCATTGTAAATAAGAACTTGACTGTTCTTTTTTAGACGATGTTCGTACATTTCCATATAATCTTCTTTGGAAACGCGCTTTTCACGACTATCTTCTTCTTGCTCATCTTTAGGCGTTTCAATTTCTTCGATAACTTCGTTTTCTTCGTCATCTTCTTCATCATCTGATTTGGGGTCATAAACCTCAAACGTTGCCGAATGTTCCGCCTTGGAAAAAAGAGTATCGAAATCGGGGGATACAATTTCAACTGTTCCCATTTTCGCATCTTTAAAGTTTATAAGGTTATTTCTTTTCCCCGTATCAAGCAGTAAATCCGCCCATTTATTTAACTTATCAATATCCATAATTTTTAATCCTTCGTTTCTTTTTTTAAGGAATTTTTCTGCACTTCCGCAATTTAATTATATCTTATATAAAAACATTTGTAAAGAGCAAACTCGTACAAAAGATTTTTGCATAAAAAAACTCGGCGGTTGCCGAGTTTGGTTGTTTTCAAATTAAAGGGCTTGTATATATTGATACAAAAAGTCGGAGCAACGTTGCATAGCAAGGTTTAGCATTTCTGTGAAACTCATGCTTGCGCTCTCGTCCGCTTTGTCGGATACGGCTTTGACCAGTAAGCACGGGACGGATAGTCTTTTGCAAGTTACCACCACGCCTGCCGACTCCATTTCGCAAATATCTGCTCCGTGGGAGATTAAAAACTGTTTGGTTTCCGTATTTGCTACGAACTTTTCACTTGATGCGCAAATTACACAAGGAAGATTTTGTACTTTTTTGGCATTTTCGAGCATTTTTTCGTCTGCCGACAAATATTTCTCGCCAAACTCGGGATAAAAACCTATCTCGCAGTTATCAATGG
>JAZSRG010000171.1:0-44524 GCA_045538365.1 Clostridia bacterium | reverse complement strand
ATCCACAATGGGCATAAAAATCACCTCTTATCAGGATATGCCAGACAAGAGGTGAATGTGCAAAATATCCTCCCCCGGGGGGAGGGTGGCGCGGCGTTAGCCGCGACGGGTGAGGAACGGGGAAATCTAACTCAAATACTGAATCCATAATAAATTTTGTTTAATGTTCCGGGAAATCGCCCGGTCGTCTTTATTCGTTGTTGTTTCTGAAAGTTTCGGGCTTTATCGCTTCATTTAATCGGTTACCGAACCCTCATTTAACCCTTTGTTGTTCCCGTGCTTCTTACAACTCTTACGGCTTTTGCCTTATAACGACCTCGTTTGTGTATTGGCTTGGTCGTGGGGTCTTTCATTAACAACGTTACAAAGGTAAGGATATATTTTTAATTTCCAAAAGTTTTAATATAAATTTTGCAAAATTTTTACAGAAAAGAAAAAACCGGGGTTTTGCCCCGGTTCTGTATGTTAGTATTTAAGTCCAAATTTCTTTGCAAATGCACGGTGTAAGTCGCTTTGATTGATAAGACGAACCCAACGTTTACTTTTGGTAAATTGATAGTTTCCGACAAATCCCGCTTCATTCAATATCTTTTCGACAATCGCAACATCTATATTGTTAAGTACGTCAATATGTATGCCCTCGGAAATGAAATATTTTGCTTGCGCCTTTGTGGTTGGCAAACAGCGTCCCAAACGCATCATAAATTTATAATGTCCTCTTGCGGGGTTGGCGTTAAAAATTAACATGTCCCTTTCGTTCCAATTGATTTCGTTTGCTTTCATGGCTTGTTATTTTAATTTCCCGGAACGCGCCGGGTCGCTGTATTTGGTTGGGGGCTTGCGCCCCCGGTGTTTTACTTGTAGTTCAGACAGCAAACGGACAATTCACATTCTGCGTCATATTCATATCCGTATAATTTACCGTCGAAGTATTTTTGCAATTTCTCAAACGCTGTTTCGTTTTCGCCGTCCCAACAGATAGTAACCATGTTAATACGTGCAAATGTTATTTCAACTTCGATTCCGGCTACCTTTGACAATACGGTTTCAAGATTCTTTTTTACTGCTGTTAATGTTGCGTTCATTTTGTTTCTCTTTATCGGTTCGAGGAATCCGCCCCGTCGGTCGTTGTCTTAATTCAACAATGCAAAGGTAGCATTATTTTTTGAAATACCAAAACTTTTACTTTAATTTTTCACATTTTTTTGCAAAAAATTCCCGGTGCATTATACGCCGGGAATGAATTATTAAAATAATGTTAATTGCTTTTGATACTCCAACAACCGGGCTTTCGCTTGCGCGTAATATTCCGGGTCTTTCTCTATTATCGTCAAATCAAAACCCAATTTGTGCGCCGCTATCGCATGGCTCATACTTCCGCCGTGCGTGTCAATTATCTTTTGCCCCGGTTCGGCATAATTAGTCAACAGCCATTCATATAACTTTAACGGCTTTTCTGTGGGGTGGAATGTATTTTGTTTAACAAGTTCCCCGCGATTGATAGTAACAACGCGCGTTACGCAATTAAACGAACTATACGCCAATTCGCAATCGCTCATTGTTAACCCGGTTTGACCCTTAAACCATACAATCCAACCTTTTGTTCCTTTGTGCAAATGTTCAACAAAGTAATTCCCCCCCCCATATAATTTGATTTTTCGTAACTCTTTCCAATTCGGTAAAATACATTTTGTCCGGCGTTGCATCATCCCAATTTTTTCTTTTATGATATTTTCGGCTGTGTTTCGGGTTTTTGCTTTTCTGCTCTTTTTGCCCGTCAATGCCTAATCCATACGGCGGGTCAACAATCGCCAAATCAAATGATTTATCCGGGCAATTCTGCATGTATTCCATGCAATCCCCGCAAACCAATGTAATTGTACCAAATCTTTCTATTAACATATCAAAATAATTTCGGTTGTGGTTCTAATATTTCCGCAATCAGCAAATCAAATTCCGCTTCTAATCGTTCCATTTGTTCCAATATTTCCAATTTGCCAAATCTCCGATAACGACGTTGTGCATGTCGCATTTGCTTTGCAAGTTCGGCGAATGATTCCAACGTTATTTTTGCCGAATTTTCGATTTGCGGGGCTTTTGCCATGTCGTCAATACTCTTTATCATTTTACAGAAGATAACGCCAAATTCGGGCTAAAATCAAAGTTTCACGCCAAATTGATTTTCAAGATACGTTTTGCAGTCAATCCCGGAATCAAATAAATTGCATTTGAACTTTTCCCGAAATTCGACTATATTATTACAATAAAGTTCGTAAACAAATGTTTCGCTTGCATCCTTGAAATATTCCCTACTTTTACAATTCGGGTGCGTATCAACAAACTTTTGTTGCGCCTGGACGTAAAGACGTAACATTTTAGGAAAACGGGCAAATTCTCCCCGTCTTTGCTTTTGGGATTGCAATGGGCAACCGATGCAACCCAACCGTCGTTCAACATGAAAATTCCCCATTTCGTCGTAATAAAGCGGGTGGCATTTTATCCCGCGAATCAAAATGAAATCTTCAACGTCTTTATCCGTCCACTCAAGAATCGGTAAATATTGCCTTACCTTTTCTTTGCTGTTATAGACGCGGCAAATTTCGGGTTCTTTATATCGTTGCGCCCTTTTAACGCTTTCGCTTCGTCTGATTCCTACAACGGCATAATCCAATACTTTGTATTCTTTCAATACCTCGCAACAATGGCGGCGAAATCGGGACGGACTGCCACGTTTTTCGATAAGTTCCCGGAACGTCGTTTTTGGTTGGAGAATTTCAACGCCTTTTTCCTTGCAATGCTTAATTGTTCCCGGCGGGTCAATTGTCGTGTTTTTATAAATTGCGCGGTATTGCCCCCCCCCCTCAATGCCATTTTCGCCAATTCTAAAATTACGTCGGAATCCTTGCCCCCGCTGTAACATATTTCTAACGGTTGCCCGGCTTTCCCGGCTTGCTCTGCGGCACTCTGAATTATTGAAATCGCAAAACTTATCTTTTTGTTCAATTGTTCGTTCATGGCTAAAACAATGTATTGTGCATTTTCGTTGGTAAATTCTCTAAAACCCAATCGCGTTTGTTCTGCAACATGTAACGTCCAAAGTGCATTATTAACGTTGCATCCGCGTTCCATAAGGTCGGCGCGATTTCCGGGTAAAGTGTCCCGGCAATGTCGCGGTAACGCTTTTTTCGGTCGCTTTTTTCCTCTTTCGGTTTTCCCTTTGCTGTTACCCGCAATTCCAATTCGCTTTGCCACTTCATAGGATTAACCAATACGAAAGGAATGTTTAACACGGTCAACAACGCTTTCATTTGCTCAAAATCTGCAATCATCTTTTGAACGCGGTATAATTTACCCATGTTCGCCGCCGTTCCGTCAACTTTCACGTCGTCCGGTCTTACGGTCACTTTTTCCATAAAGACGATTGGGTTAAAATTGGTTTTCGCCCAATCCATATAAGCGCGGAAATCCTCAATATTACGCGGCATTTTGATTGCCTTTGTATTGGCGTTCGGTCGCCATGTTACGATACCACCGGACGCGCCGGGGTCTATTCCGATAATACAATCAATCTTCATATCAAAATAATCTTGCTTGTGTGTTTTCGTTCTCTTTTCCTAATATGAAATCACAAATAAAGTTCTTTGCATATTCCGGACTAATCATTGACCGTTCCTCGCTACACAAACCGTCCTTTCCTCTTGCCGCATCTTGTATTGTTTTAACGGCTTTTGTCACTTTGAAACTCTCTCCGTATGTAGGTTTTATGTTAAAAAACCAATACGCCGTAGGTTTTCTATAATAATCCCCGCGTAACAATCTATTTTTATCTATAATTGTCGGCTTACAATAAAAGTTTTCAACAAACAAAAGATAATGCGGTTGCGTTGCCGGGTTCTCAATAATTAGCCTTAATCCGCGAATCTCAACTATTGCGATAAGTTTATATAATAACTTGTATAACTTTTCGCGTTTTTCGATTCTGTCTAAAATAATATCAAACTTTTCTTTGCCCTCTTTCTTATTGTTGTTATTCTTATTCGTATAATACGGCATTTGCAATGCTTCAAAATAAATACATGGAAAAAATGCAATTATCAAATCGGATTGTTTTATATTATCAAATATGCTTACCCCCCCCATATAGGCGTTTTCAATTTCGGCGAACAAATCAATAACGTTGTCCGTTTGTCCGAAATTGTTTTGTATGTCGTAATCCTCTGCATCAATACCCAATGCGATAAATTGGTTTTTGAATGTTCCGGATTGCTCAAACATGCAATGAACTTTTGTTATCATATCAATAAACTTTATTATAAACTTTCCGGGCGTTATAACAACTTTTTTCAGCCCTCAAACAACCGCAACTTTTCGTTGTCCCGTTGCGTAAATTGGAACGGCATGTTATGAACTCAACCCCGCAATCGCAACGGCATTTCCATAATGCGTTCCCGTTCTCGTTACGCCCGGCAAATTCCAACACTTCAACACGTCCGTAACGCTCCCCGGTCATGTCAATATATTGTGGTTTCTTCATCATTCAATCGGGCGTTCTGTGGGTTTGCTTAATGGAGAATATAAAAGGCGTTGTGCGTCCTCATGCTCTCTATATTTCCCGTCCAATTCACGTTTAACCTTTTCGGCTCTTTCTTTACGCAATTGATATTGGTATTGTTGCGCTTTCTCCAAATCCCAATAAAAACGCCTATCTTCACAACCCAAATAACCATTATTAAAATTCTGCTTAATAACATCCCAATATTGACCACCCAACATAACGCGAATTTCGCTGTTAAGATTATAACTTACACTTGTAGGATAAATAATAACAATTTGTTCTCGGCTTACCATATAAAACGGGGTTGCCAAACTAATTTCTTTCGCTCTCATAGTGTTATAAATCTAAATAGTTATTAACGTAAATTTCATTTTCAATCATGTAATCGAATGTTTCGATAATTTCCCGGCGGCGGGCAATCTCAAACGCTGTAAAATCAATTTCCGGGCTGTCAATGCCTTTTGTCCGGATGTCGTAAAATTGATTTGGTTGTAACATATTCCGGGCGGCTCTGTCAAGATAACGGGTTAAGGCTTGTTTTCGGTCTTGCTCCGTTTCCGTTATAGGGTTAGCCAATCCGACAGCAACCAACCAATTGTAAACCAACATTTCATCCACCGCCCCAAATATCAGTTCGCCCCGGTACTTATATTGCAAAAATATTCGTTGGTTGGTTTCAATGCAGATTATTTCGTAAAACCGTATTACATCCGGGCTTAATTCCTTTTTCGGCTTTGGTACGGCGTTATATGCTTTCCCGACAACCTCGGATTGTTTACGCTTGTAAGCGTTCAGAATCTTTGCGAAATAATCGGCGTTGAAATTCTGATAATGGTTTTTGTCCGGGTTTCCTTTTGAATCTTTCGGCAAATAGTCGTTTAATTCCCCGGTCGTCGCCAACTCAAACGCTAATTTGATGTCGGATAATGTCAATTGGGAATAATAACGTTTGATTATGTCTAACAATCTAACTTGGATATATGCCCAATCTTGCGCATTTGCCGGGATGTTATACCCTACATCCATAGCGACGAACCGCAATATTTGTGCGGCTTTTTCCGCAAAAACCTTTTCGTCAAGTTCGGCAATCTGTGTTTTCGTTGAAGCGTCAAACACATATTTTTCTACTTGCGTCAAGGCTTGCGCCACTTCCGGCAAGACTGCGATTTGTCGGCGCACGTCTATTGCTCGCGTTCCCGGTTTTGGTTCATAAACCATTATTCCGGCATTTTGCCGAACGGCGGGTAAATTCTCAATGATTGCGGGTAATTTATCCATAATCAATAATTATTATTCAGAAAATCAACAGCGTTTCCAATATCAATTCCGGGCGTTGTGCGTTGCTGTTTCAAATGCAATTTATTCTTTTCCATGTCGCCACGGATAAAGTTTCGGACGGTCGCCAACCAACCGTTTGCGGTTCGTTTCATATTCTTTTGGTCGCTCCAATCCGCAACCGCATGAAAGTAATAAACCAAATCAACCGGGGCAAATTCCGGCGTTGCAAACTTTTTTTCAAACTCGCTGTAATCGCCGCATCCGTTCGCGTCAAATCTTACTAACTGATAGATTGCAGAATTACGAAACAATGTTTTTTTCTCGCTTGATTCCGGGGCGGGTTCGGGCGCAAACAGCGTTTGCGGCGCAACCCTATTATCAGTATTTTGTATAAATGAATCTTGGTTATTATTAGTATTTATTAGTTGCGGATTTCCCGTGTTCGGGTTTTCCGTTTCCGGGTTTACCGTAAACGGGTTTTCCGTTTCCGGTTGTGCAAACTCTTTCAAGTCGCTAACCTCATAAGAATAGCCCCCAAATTCGCCGCCATTCTTTCGTATCTCTAAACGTTGGCAATATCCGTTTTCGATAAGTTCACGCAATCCGGCGGCGGTTGCATCGCGCCCGTCCTTTGAACGATTCTTTAAATCTCGGACGTTTAACCGCCAATCCGGGGGCAAACTCATAATGTAAGTAATAAGCCCTTTGGCTTTCCATGATAACGCCGCATCCTGCAAATATTCATTATTGACGGTTGTAAAATTCTCTTTCCTTGACCGCCTTTTAATTACGTCGTTCATTGCTCTTGATATATTACGTTTTTACCGTCCTTTCTTTGTCTTGAACAACACATTATATTTGTGCAAGCGCTCAAATCATCTTCAAATATGCAACCGTCGCAATAATCGTCAGATTCCACAACCTTACATTCGCCGTATTGAATTTGTACGATTTCCCCTATTGGATGTTCAATTTTTACATCCGGGGGCATGTTTATTAATTCGCTAAATGTGTATCTATCCATTGTAAAAAAGCAATACCCAACATTTCAAAGGACAATGGCGGTTGTCAATCTACTTTGTTGGGTATCATAATTTTCTGTTCTCATATTCCGCCAAATATGATTTTCACGCTACAAAGGTAATTATTTATTTTCAATCTGCAACGGTTCGTTTGCTCTTTTTATCCGGGCTATGTTTTCCGCGCTTTCATTGGCTACCAATGAAACGACCGGAAAACGGGAATTATCGCCGGGCTTCTGTGTCGTCGCAAACTTAACGTTTAGGTCGAAAATGATACCCTTTGCAAATCCGCGTTCAATTAACATGGTATCGAACGCATCCGTAATTTGCGGGATTGTTGACGCATTGCCGTTGGTTTCAAACGTCCAAACGCCAACCACGCCGCGAACCATTGGAATAATGAAGTTAAGCGTTAAACGTACACGCCAACCGTCCCCGGTCTTTTTGTACTCTTTGTTTGGGTATCGTTTGCCGATTGATTCCATGATATGCGGGTATTGCGTCCGCGTCATTTCCTCATACCTTGACCCGTTCCAAACCTTGAACGTTTCCCCGTCCCCGGTTGCAATCAGCCGCCCGGAATCGTCCCTATATTCGTATTGTTCGCAACATACCGTTTTCGGGTCGTCGTCCGGGAATACTATTTGGATTGTTTGCGGCTTGTCGCCGTATGCTTGTGTAAACAATCCGGCATATTTCCCGGTTGCAATGAAATAATCCACACTTTGCGGGAATCCCTTTGCGTTTTTCATTCCGATTTTGATTTTTCCGATTCTCGGAAATTTAAGCCGGGGCGATTCAGTCCCCGGTCTTGTTATAATACGTCCGTTCATATCCTATATTTCCGGGTCGTCTGCCAATAACGACTTCTTTTGTGCGTTAATTTTTTCTTTTTTCGCGTTTACGGGCTTTTCTTCCTTTTTTGGTGCGGTTGTACCTTTTGAAGATTTGGAAGCCTTGACGGGCTTGTTTTCGCCCTTTTTCGCGGTGTCCGTCTTTTTGGCTGTACGCTTGACAACCTTTGTTGTCTTTGTTTCCTTTTTAACGGCTTTTTCCGGCTTTGCCGCCTTGACTTCAACGGTTGCGTCCGTGGTTTCGTCCGGGGTTTCCTCAACCGGGGCTTTTGTCTTGATAAGTTCCGCCAATGTCAACGATATAACGTTGTCCGTAAAATCTTGCGGTTCGTCCAAACTGATTGAACCGGAAACGGCTGTAAATATGTTGTCGCGCTTGTCGTCCTCAATGGCGGCAATCTCCAACAATGCCGGAATCTTTGCGGCGTTCGGGCTGTCTGTTTGGTCTTTGAGGTTGTAAGACGGTTTTTTGCGCCAATCTTTCGGGCTGAAATTGAAAACGTTTGTTATCGGATGTTCCTCAAACGTCACATTCCACATCATTTTGTAAAGATGTAATTGTATTTCGGCTTCCTCATAAAAACCTTTGCGCCCACTCTTAAAATCAACTATGGCGTTAATCCTTTCCGTTCCGCCCAGCTTGCGTAACATCGTACACGGCAAATCAATCATTCCGGCATACTTGTAATATGGATGTACCAACGCAATTTCGACAGCCAACGGGCGCACGTCATAATCTTTGACGAATTGTGCGAACGCTAAAACGTCCTTTTTCAAGTCGTCCGCGTAATAAATGAAGTTGTCCGGCAATCTGTTAACCTCAATATATGTTTTCAACTTCTCTTTGAGGTCATCAAGATTATACACGCGGTTAATGATAAGTTCCTCAAATTGGGCGTGCATAAACGTTCCGTATGCCGCGCGTTCCGCCTTGTATCGTTCCGCTTCGTCCATGCCCTTTGACGCAATCCATTCAATAAGGAATGGCGATTTTGGGAGTGTCTGCGACAAAATGGTTGTTACGGACGGGAAAAATTCGGGTTGTCCGTTTTCGTCGAATCGGTAATAATAACGGTGTCCCTTGCTGTTTAACTGAAATACTTTGTACGGGGGTTCAATCAATGCCGTTTTGTCGAAAAACATACATTGCATTTCCTCAACCGTCATTCCGGGGACAATCTCAAACGCGCGGTTTTCCGGCTCTGTTGCCATAAGTGCCGCCAATGCGTCGTTTTCTATTTCTTTCGCTCTCATTATGTTTTAGTCTTTGAAAATCTTTGAAAATAACCAACTTAACACTAAATAGAAAATGAAAAATACTAAAAATTCCCACCCGAGTAAAGTCTTAATAAACCATGCAATTGCACCGCATAAAAAAACAATTTCGATAACGGGCATATCTTTTTTATTCCTCATATCCAAATAAATAATTCGGCGTACAATCGCACATTTCGCAAATGATTGCGACCCATTCCGGGCGTATCTGCTTTGTTGAACCGTTGCACAATGCAGTCATATTGACTTGCTGTGCGGTTGCGTTTCTACCTTTCCAAAGTTTCGCCGCAACGTCCTTTTTCAATATCTTTTTTCCGTTAGTTTGTGCGCGGGCAATCGCTTCGTTAACCCTCAATCTTACATTCTTTTCCATGATTACATATTTTTAGTTATTCTTCGTCGTATCGCGTGCCTATCTCAACATGTCCGCAATTAGTACATCTTTTGTCCTCCCATTCCGGTTCAAGTTCGTATGGTGTCATATATCCGTCGCCGAAAGTTCGTCTATATTTCCCGTCTATAACTTCCATTTCGCCGCCACATTTCGGGCAATCGTGTTCGCCGACAATTACCAGTTCCAACAGCGCATCAAAATGACGATTTGTGACAATTGGGATTCCGGTATTATACAGAATGTCAGATAATGTTTTTACATTCGTTCCACCGTCAACCGCTTCTTTAATGGTAAGT
This sequence comes from Clostridia bacterium, assembly GCA_045538365.1. GTDB lineage: Bacteria > Bacillota > Clostridia > Christensenellales > RUG350 > RGIG2224. The sequence goes on along the minus strand of JAZSRG010000171.1, from coordinate 34,850 downwards.
CCCCACAAATCCGGGATGTCCTCTATTGCTTCCGCCTTGATAAGTTGAGAAATAACGGTGTCCGAAAATTCAGCGATTGACAAACCCGCTTTGTTCGCCAAATTGTCTAATGATGCAGTAAGTTTGAATTTCATAATACTTTGATTTTTGCCCGGAAATCGCCGGGTCGGTTTAGTTGGGATTCCGGGAATCGAACCCGGATTGTCAGAACCAAAATCTAATGTGCTAACCATTACACCAAATCCCAATTCCAATTATCTGTATTGCTTGACTTTGCGATTTCCGCAAAACAGCGCAACGCCATATTTCCAATTTGCCAAATTGCTGTTTGCAAATGCTTCGTCAGCGTCAAAAATTGCTTCGTTGTCTGTTTCCGCAATAATAACTTCTTTAGTTACCCACGCGCCAAAAAGATACATTAAGCGATATTCTTTAACATTGATATTTGAAATATTTGCACCCATAACAAAAAAACGGTAAGTTCCGGGAATCCCGCCCGGTCGGTCGTTGGCTCATTCCAACGATGCAAAGGTAGATATTTATTTTTAATTTCCAAAGGTTTTAATTTAATTTTATGCGATTTTATCTAAATTTTTGATTTTCCCGGTTAAAAATACCTATTTTTGCGCATCGCTTTACGTTTTCGCTCTTATACATAAAGCGTTCCCCCGTCGTCCTTACTGAACGGCGGGGGTCTTTTTATGGCTTTCCCAATATGTCCGGGCGTACATGTCGCCATACATCCCGGTTTTGCGAACCATGCGGCGCACTTCGTCAACCTCCCATTCCCCAATAACAACGTAATCGTAACATTCCGGGGGGCAATCTTCCAACGCAAATTCAAATGTTATATCAATGTATTTGTCGCCGACCTTGTTAATTGCGTGGTCTATGCCGAAAGGTATTGCAACTTTACATTCGCAATATTGTATTTCGTCCGGGAATCCTTGCGCCAATAAATACGCATTTCGATAACAATGTTTCGGGCGGGGGTTTACAACACGCAAAAGATAATCCATTTGTTCCGGGGTCAACACGTCAACAGCGCGGACGACTTCAACGGGCTTTGCGACTTCCAACATATCCCGGTAAAATTCCCGTTGTTTCCCGGTGCATAATTTCGCCCACCCTTGTATTTCCTCAATTAACGGATTCATTATGAAATGATGTTATAATATGTCCTTACATCCCTTTCGCTTGCATCTTTTATTTTGGCAAATCCCAAACCCACGTATTCACAGAGTTCGCCGGATTTAACAACCTTTTTCAATTGCATTTCAATTGCCATAGCACGCGGAATAATTCGCCCGCCTAATCCCTCAACCCATGCCGCCATTTTCAAACGGCGTTTTAATTCCGCGTCTAATTCTGTCAACGCCCGGCGGTTCAATGCCTTGTAATACGTTTCGGGTTCAAGTTGATAAAATTGCGTGTCGTACTTCTGCAACCTCTTTATCGAATCAATAACCGATTCAATCAATTTTTTCTTTGTCATGCTGTTAGTTTCCATATCATACCGTTTTTAAATTCGGAGTGTATTCTATACCGCCGTATATTTCGGCTATTTTCTTAATTCGCGGTATCATTGGGCTATTTTTAGGCATTACCATAATAACCCGGTCGCCGATTGTGTCGTAAATATACCCGCGTAAATGTTCGGATAATGTCGCGTAATGGAATTTGATAATATAGTTTCCCGGAAAGACAAACCCCAAAACATCACATTTCAAAATATTGGTATCGTGCCAACGTTGCAAGATGTCGTTATACTGACTTTCCCGCGTTTTCTGTTTTGCCATTATCTTTTAGGACGTAATAATGATTTATACACATTAAAATTAGATTCCTCAATTCTTGAATCTTGTGCGTAATGTTTTGCCCTTTTGTGCCATTTTTCAAAACATTCTTTACAATACCATGAATTTAAGACGGCAATATAAACCCCGGTTCCCGCTGTTTTTCCGCATGAATCGCAAATACCTAATCCGCCCAATTCCACAATTTCCAACCAACTTACTTCAATTAGTTTAAAACCTTTTTCACTTTGAATAACTTTTGCCATATCAAACAACTTCAAAATATTTATAAACAACTTCGTTAGACGTGTTCCATACGTCTTTTATTACCCCGTCAACAACGGCGGTTAAATGGTGCGCCACTTTAACAAGATAACGCCCGGTTGGGTGCTGTTGCGCGAATTGCTCAACGGTCAAACGCTTTTTACCCTTAACCGCTTTTTCTGTGTATTCTTTATATCCACGTTCCCGGAGTACTTCGTAATAATTCAATGGGTCGTTAACCATGTTGTAAGTCCGGCGGGCATGTTCCGCCAAAATGTCGAACGATTCCAACCATGAATATCCGGTTACGATAGAAAAAGCCCTAACGACGCAATCCGCTTTTTTCGTAGCCCGCCCAACCTTTTCCGTGGGGTTGGGCTGTGTTGGCTCAAAGTTCGGGGCGGCTTTGTAATAATCCGCGTTTGTATGAAATGTTGCCATACTATCGTATTTTAATATATTTTCCACTTTCAACGAAAGAATCAAATGCGGCTTTATCAGCGCACCAATATACGTTAGATGATTGCCCGTCGGAATAAATCATAATTTTGCGCCCCTCATAAGATTCCGACGCGAATTTCTCCCCCTCCGGTTCAATAGTTTGCGGAATATAGATAAAATTAATTCCCGCCATGTAATAACTAAATACTTCGCCAACGTGTGAAATTTTTGTTGCCATAATGATATAATATTAAGTTTCCGGGAAATCGCCCGGTCGAATGAATTAGCATGAATAAAACGAAATCTTAATACCGCGACGAAGTTTGCAAACCTGCACATCGTCCATGCAACGGAAAGCGCGGCGCAACATCTTGTTAGCCATTTCAACGCCGATTAACTGTATAAGACCGCGAACGCCTACCAACTTGTTAATCTTGATTCCGTCAACATATCCGTAAACCTTAATTTTATAGTTGCGGTTAATCTCTGTTGTTGTGTACTCCAAACCGTTGTAAATTGATGTTGTCATTTTGCTTTCTGTTACTTTCCCGGAATGCGCCGGGTCGCTGTTGTTTTATTTGTATGGTGCAAAGGTAATCAATTATTTTTAATTTCCAAAAGTTTTATTTTAATTTTCAAAGAAATTGCATAAAATTTTGATTTTTCATGTTATTTTCCCCGAATTTGCGTTTTAAGCGACTTTTTCCGACGGGATATATAATTTATCCACTTTGAAAAGAAAACGCGAATTTGGGGCGTTTATGTCCCAAATAGAAAAACCGGGGCGCATTTCGCAACGTTCCCCGGTTGATAATGTCAAAGTATTTTAAAAAAGGCAATGCAAAAATAAGAAAAACCCCGATAATCCATAAAGGGACTACCGGGGAACATTGAGAAAGATTAACAAGTAAAGTTAACGGCGAAACAAAGATATTAAAAAACCGGGATTATCTCACGACATTCCCGGTTTTTCACTCTACTTAAATGGCTTATCTTATGTCACGATGCAAATATACTATTTTTCCACGGTTACAACCTCAAAACCAACAATATTTGTATATGGATTGCGGCTAACAATGTCAAATTCGCGGTCTTTAATCTGTTTCGTTTTCCATAGAAAGCCCCAAAATCGTTTATATTCGACCATTTCCGTAATCAAAAGGGAATCGCGTGTTATAATAGTACCCGAAAATTGATTGTCCGGCGTTGCGCATCCGTGCAACTCAATATATGGTTCGACAACATCAATGCATTTTGCGTAAATTTTAACCGTATCGCCCGGCAAATAAACAATGGAATCTTTGACCGTTCCGCGTAACTCTGTAATCGTTTCCAATTGTGCGGTTGTCACGGCTTGCAATTCCTTGTTTTTGGCTTTCAGCGTCCGAATCAATGCCGCGTCGTCGGCTCTGTAACGTTCATATTCGGACAACTTCAATTCCAATTCGCCCACTTTGGCGGCGTTCAATGAATCTTTTGTTTGGTAACGCTCCACGTCTAACAAAAGCGTTTCCGTATTGGTTCGGTACGTGTTGCGTTCGTCTTTTAATTGCGTTATCCGGGCGGATTGCCCCCAAATAACAGCCACGACCGCCAAAATTGCGGCGGCAATGGCAATGTAAAACCATTTTTTCATAACCTTATGCGTTTGGAGTGAATACCAATTGCGAATTACCCGGCGTTTTGCTCAAAGTAAGCGAATATTTGCCCCCGGTCAACTCAACCATTGCGTTAACTTGGTCGTCCTCAAACTCCATTTGTGCGAATGAAAGGACAACGCCCGGAAAACTTACACGCGCTTTGTTGTGGAGTGGGTCAGCGTTAACCGCGTCAATAAATTCGTCAATGGCGATTTGCTCATTGATAACCAAACGGTCGTTAACTTCTGTGTCCTCAACTTGCACGTCAAAAATATCTTCGTTTTCCTCAATGATTGATTGAAGCAACGGCGCAATACTTAATCCGGCTTGCGTTCCTTGACTTGCTACATACTTTTGCAGGTAGTCCAATTTCTCGTACTTTGTCATGATGTTTTTAATTTATGGGTTAATGTTGCATTACGTCCACATTATATAAAATGCGTCCGTCATAATACAGATATAACGCGCAATGATAAACGGTATCGGCGGGCGCGTCGTAAACTATCCCCGTCCAAATTGATAATTCGTTGCTTATCTGTTCGTATGCGTTGAATGTTACGACCATATCCGAAAACTTGATTGTCGGGTGCGCTATCCGTGTAAGTTCCATTATCATTTCCATAGTGAAGCCCGCCGCCGTTGCTTGCTCGGCTGTCATTTCCACGGTCTGCAATGCGGAAATATTAACGATATATGGAATATCAGCCATTACAACCGTTTCCGTTTCGTTGTTCAATGCGTGTAAGATGTCCGCCAATCCTTGCAATCCGGCTTGGTTGCCTTGCCCGGTAACGAACATGTCAATTGCTTGCATAATTTGTTGCTTATTCATAAATCAGTCGTTTAATTGTTTCAAAATGTACCTTTGCAATCCGTTCACGTCCTGCGTCTGTCATTAGAAATTGATAATCTTTGTAATTATCCATAAACAAATTTTCAGACAATACCGCCGGGCATTTCGTGTGTCGCAAAATATAAAATTGGCTTTCTTTGTCTGCGTCCCCGTCGGAATAGTCCGCCCGGATTTTCCATTGGTCGCCAAATTCCGCCCGCCATTCGTCCGCCAAAATTTCGGCTATTCGGTCGGATTTTGTTTCGCCCTTTGTCGTATAGCATTCCCAACCCGTGCCGCCCCCGGCGTTCGCGTGTATGGTCAACAAAAAGCATTTGCCCCCGGTTTCCTCATAAATGCGGTTTGCACGTTCGCAACGCTCTTGTAATGGGATGTCGTTTTGTTCCGGGGCTAACAACCAATATTCAATGCCTGCATCTTGGCACATTCGACAAATCCGCCCTACAACATCCCGGTTAAATTCCCATTCGTATAAAATAGGTAAATTCCCTCCAAATCGGAGGGAACATTTGCCGGGCGTATCTTTCCCATGTCCTTTGTCAAGAATCGGGATTAACTTTTGATTCATTGGCATTTTGCTTGATAAATTCAACAATCTTTGCCGCATCCTCTTTATTGGCGCATTTGATAATCTGCAATATGGTATCGGGCAATTCACGCGCCGCGCTCTTGCTTTTATGGTAATTCTCCAATACGCTTTTCGCTTCAACGCATATAATACCCAACGTCACGACGATTGCAAGATACGGGATGTAATACCACGGAAAGCATAACCCCAAAACGTCAACCATAACGCCGAAAAACAAAATGCGGTAATAGTCAACTATCTTTGTGACCGTCCGGCGCAAAATGCGGCTTTTTATCTTTTCTTTCGCTTTCTTTGCCGCATTGATTCCCGTATTGAGGTCAAGCAATACGGCAAAGATTATCATAATACAGCATATAAATATTATTGTTATGCCGTGTCCCAAATCTTGGGTAATATTAAAATGTAAGTTCATTGTTAAATAGTTGTTAAAACATATCAGCAACGCAAAATTGTTTAATATTCCCGGCACTATTTCTACCAATGGTTGTTTCGTAATTTCTGTTTCGTTCAACTTGTATGATTTGCGCTGAACCTCCCGATCCTGCCTGTAAGCCATTAGTAATGCGATAATTTTGCGCGAAATTTAACGCGCTACCGGGTGCTGCTGATATAAGATTCATGCGTTGTACGCCATTGCCGAATGTGTTATATCGTGCGTATGCAAGCATTGCATTATCATAGCAATCATTGCCGAAAGTGTTACTACTACATTCATCGCCGAAAGTGTTATTGCTGCAATAAATACCGAAAGTGTTATTGCCGCAACCATTGCCGAATGTGTTACTTCTACATTCATTGCCGAAAGTGTTACTATTGCAACGGTCGCCGAAAGTGTTACTACTACATTCATCGCCGAAAGTGTTATTGCTGCAATAAATACCGAAAGTGTTACTATTGCAACGGTCGCCGAAAGTGTTATTGCTGCAATTATCACCGAAAGTGTTACTACTACATTCATCGCCGAAAGTGTTATTGCTGCAATAAATACCGAAAGTGTTATTGCTGCAATTATCACCGAAAGTGTTACTACTACATTCATCGTCGAATGTGTTACCACTGCAATTATTGCCGAATGTGTTACTATCGCAACCATTGCCGAATGTGTTATTACTGCAACCATTGCCGAATGTGTTATTACTGCAGTTTTGACCTAAAACGTTACTACTGCAATTATCACCGAAAGTGTTGCCATGGCAAATATCGCGAAAAGTTATGTTGTTAATATGTCTTTTGTCGTTTATTATATACGGTCGAATGGTATTTTGCGTACTCCTTCCGACTAAATCATTAGCACCTTCAAAAGTATAGTTTGCACTATACACAGAATTTACCTTTCGAATTGTCCCGCCATAAGAAATAACAGAACCATCATTTTTATATAGTACGCTATCAATAGACGGGATTTCATCTATAAGCCAACAATTACCATTGTTCCATGCACTCGGTACCTTGTTAGAAGTATAGCCATAATATTGTATATTGTCAATAACAATATCAATGCTTTCATTTCGAATAAATTGATAAGTTTGCCCCCATTGAAAATATTGAAAACTATAATTGTTAACGATTATAATGTTCTTAAAGTCATACGGACAATCGTTATTCCATTCGTCAACCATGCGATAAATAACGCCCTTTCCGTTATTCACATCAGCCCATGCGAAACGTTCCGAATCGTTATTCAACGCGTACCATATTTCCCACGCTGAAAGATTTGAATTTGAAAAGTACCCGTCAACATCCCTTTCAGAATGTACAGCCCATGCGCGTTCCGAAAGTTCATTTGGTGACAATGCCAAAACGACAATATCAAATAAATGTCCCGCCGCACGCGTGTTTGCTTGTGTGGTTGTAGTTTCGTAATCTGTTATTCGGTAATAATACCCCGGAAACAACCCACCGCCATTTCTTAAATTTACCAATTCAGCATAGGTAATCGGCGTATAATTAATTGGGGAAAGCGTGTGTTTTTCCCAAAAACCGTTGTTATTAGAAATGATTGCAATTTCTCCGGGCGATAATGCGATAGCATTGAAGTTCGCATAATTTCCGGGGGCAACTGCCAAATATATAACATTTTGGTCTGGCGAACCCGGATTGGTCGTTGGGGTTGCAACCCCTGCATAGGTTGCATTTTTCCCAATAGTATTAACGATTGCCAAAAGTGTTTGTTGCAGTAATTCGCCCGTAATTTCATTATTTCCGTTAGTTTTTATAACGGCTTGAATGGCTTTTTTTAAATCTTCATACGTTCCCATGATGATAATTTTTATTGATTTTTAAATCATTACTTTAATCGGCTTTCTTGCCTATGTCTACATTGTATAACCTTTCCCAATCTTCTTTGCAACGGTGTTTGTTTCAAACTCAATTTCGACGCTTGCCAAATCGCCTTGCGTCTGCCATTTCGGTGTTATTAAAAACGTATCAACGTCATATTCGCGTCCGTATTTATCCGTTATTCTGACGTAATCAGCCATTCGGATAAAGCGCATAACGTCGCAAAGATATTCCGGCGCTAAAACCGTGCATTTGTATGTCTTTTCGCTTATCTGTTTAGTTGGGAAATAGTACCCGTCCCGGCTTTCGCCCTCTTCCTCAAACTGATATTCGGGTTTTCCCAATTCCGTACAGAAATACAAGCGGTTTTTAAATGCCGGATTCTGATATACAATTTGCCCCGCGTCAAATACGAAATTTTCCACGTCCCACCATTCTATTTTCAAATATGGTGTCATGTCATGCACTATTGTAAACATGTCGGAATACCATGTTTGCACACCGTCGGAAATACTCAAATAGTGGAATCCGTCTAACATGTTTGTTTGCATCGGCATAATAGCCGGAAAAACAATAACATCATAACCAAGTGGCGAAAATTCGACAACTTGCAATCCTGCATCTTGCATGTATTGCGTTATATCCCCTATCAAAACCCCGTCTTTATCATATAAATTCACTAATTCGATAGGACGTAAATATTGAGCAATCGCAACAAATGTATTCTCCGAACCCGTAACTTTTATTTGAACATATAGACGCACGGAATTTTGAGGAAGTACCCACACGCCCGTAAATGGGTCATTTGACGAAGATAAGGCAGTATAATTGCCGTTTATATCCTCAACTAATGCTATAACCGCATCGTCATAACGACGTTTGGCATTACCGAAATCTTCAAATTTTATAGAATAATGTGTATCAAGGTCAAGCGAATATGATATAACATCAAACCCGCTTTCGGCTGGTTGTACCCCATTTTCGTTTATATAGTAATTGTTATATCTATTTTGTTGTTGTAATTCAACGCCAATAACTTCTTTTTCTCTGTGTTCGCGCATTATTTGAAATGGCAAAAGAATATTTGCGGGGGCGAATAACGGATAAATCGCCCCAAATGCGTAACTTTTTCTATGGTTTTGTTGCTCTATGTCCGTGTAAAATGGAAGTACGGAAAAATTGTTATTCTGTGTCATATTTCAATGTTGCTTCTGCTGTCCTTGACAACAAATTTATAGATAATTTTTCATATTGACCGTTACCAATGTAAGTTTTAACAAGTTGCAACAAATCCGGGTCGTCGTCCCCAACCGGGAAAGTCAGCGTTTGCGACTTTCTGCGTTGGATTCCATACGCCCAAACTTGAACCCCGTTGACAATAAGATTGCGGGCGGGCATGTCATAAAGCCAATATTGAGGTTGCAAATTAACCATTGCAACTAAACCGTTTTGCAAATAATATGTAACGTTGTCAACATCCCGGCGAACAAATGGTAATTCCCAACCGTTAGCCCCTTGCGTCGCTGCTAATAACGCGAACCCGTCTTGGCTGAACTGCTCCGGATTTAACAACATCAAATCAATGTCAGACGAAAAACCGCCAATGTTTATTTCTTCAATCTTGCCCGGTTGCACATATTTAGAAACGATTTGTATTGGTTGCCCCTCAAATGGTTCTGTCACTTCGTCCGCCCAACTAAATTGGTAACGTTCCGGCATATCCTCTTTGTCAAAGGTATATTCAGAAGTACCAAACGCCCATTTTTTGCCGTTTCTCACGTTTTCCAACGTGGTAAGATTATAACCGACAACCGCGTTTCCGGTGTATGTTCCGCCGTTGCGATACCAACTAATATGTTCAATACGTAATTTGTTATCCTCAATATGCCAATACAATTGAAATGTATTGCGCAACATATCCAAAAATTGTTGCAATGTGGTTGGGGCTTTCTGTACCGGGGTTTGATAATCTCCAACCAATATATTTGATTTCGGAGTAACAAACAACTGGAAAGAATAACCCGTTATCGGATTGTTCGCATTATATAGAAATTGGCTATATTCTGGCGTTGCTTCATGCGTGATTCCCGGCGCGAATTGCTGTAACAAAACAGATAAAACAGACGATACCGGGTAACTATCGCACAACGTGTATGCTTTGCGCCCTGCCACTTCTAACGCATCATCAAAATAGTGGAATGCAAACCAAATTGAATAATTGCCCCATTGCGTGCGGGCGATAGGATAAAATTTTTGTCCAAAAAACGAATAAGGCGGATTGTAATATTTTCCATTGTCCGCCAATCCGTATTCGGTTGGAGTATCTGAAAAGTTCATGGAAACGGCTATTACATCCGTAACGGCGTAACCTATTGCCCGGCGGTAATTACGATTGTTCCCTACCATATCATCAACGGGCAATTCATATGTATTCAAACCCGCGATTGTTTCCACGTCTAACAGATAACGCCCCATTACGGGAACGCTTGCCCCGACTGATTGGAAAAGGAAAGCGAATTGATATGTTGCATCTTCTACATCGTACCCATATTCAAAACGGAAATTCGCCCCGTATGACGTTGGGTCGGGGTCTGTAAAAATAGGCGTGGCGGCTAATTGCACGTTATCGGCATCGAATAGCAAATAACGCCCACTTTGTCCCGGATTTTCCGCTTGGATATAATAGCCATTATCCGGATTGATAAACTTATATGTTCGCAAATCGCCAATATATTGCCCCCTTGCTTCATTTATCCACGGGTTTGCATCCAAATATTGTTGTTCAGTTGTGTTTTGTGGAGTGCCAACCGACAATGTTATTGACGCAATATTTGTAATAGCGGCAAAATGGTATATATTTTCTAAATCGCTAACGCTATCAATTGCGTTTGCGTCTTGCTCCCATGATAACCCGGACAAAAAACATGATACGATATTTTCGCCCGGTATATATATTTGAATTAACGGGCGTTTCTGTAATGTTATTCGCTCTATTGCCGGGGCTAATGATATTAGGTTATATTCCTTTTCAAGTCCCGCCAAAACGTCGTTATATTGGTCTATCGGGTTCGGCTGTACTGAAATAATTTGGTCGTCCGTGTTTATCGTGCAATCGGTACGCATGAACATTGATTTATAATATTGCGTCCATGTTTGCCCCCAATCGTCGGATTTTTCGATATAAAAATAATACACGGTATCAAATGCCGCCCCCATGATTGTTGCGAAATCTTGACGGACAAATGAAAATTTACCGGACAACTTGGCACGATAAAAACGTTGGTTGCTTTCCAACTCATAATCCAACGTCATATCATCCTTAAAAACGGGGTTAGAGGCGATTTTCTCGCCGCCCCCGTTCAACTGCAAAAAGAATCTATATTTTGGGTTCATGATTTAATTTTGCGTCTTAGATTTTTGTAAACTTCAATTATATTGCCGTTCGCATCCACGTAAACACGGCGTTTGTTTTGTTCCTTGATTTCTCGCACATCGTCAGACAATGCCCGTAAATCCGGCGAATTTCCGCCAATGTTTAATGTCAGCCCGTCCCCGGTTGCATACGCGTTCATATACTTTGCCGGGAATGTTCCATTATTCAGCGAATGAACAATATCCGGTATCAAGTGGCGGAAACGGCGCGAATTGCGTTTATTGATAACCGCGAAAAATTCGCCGCCCTCGGCACGTCGGCGTGTTCCGTCCGGGCGTGTTCCGAAATCAATGTCGTTTCCGGATTGGTGCGAACCTCCTTGCAACAATTCAACACCACCGTCGCCGTATGTCTGTGTTTTCGCCAATTGCGCCGCTTTTACTTTTGAAGCGGCAAAAGACCCCCACATTATACCGATAGCCGGGATAGCCCACGGGAATCCCAGTTGCGACCATATCATTGCCGACGCTGTGACCAAATCGCCGATTTGCATAATAGATTGTACGGCGGCTTGTGCCTTTTGGGCTTTCTCTTGCTCTCTCAACGCCTTTTCTTGATTGCGTTTCGCCATTTCCAATTCCTTTTGCGCGGTCGCTACATTATGCGCATATCCGGCGTTTCTGTTTTCAATCTCAACTTCCAACGCTCTTTGTGCCGCTTCAACGTCACGGTCGGCGGCTTCAACCTTTTTTTCCGTCGCCGCAATATATTCGTCTATGTAACTATTTAACGCATCTTTTGCGTATTGTACGGATGAATCAATACCCGCTTTGGTGTCGTCGTCAAGATTCAGCCCGAAAACGCTATATATATCCGTTCCGCGCTGTTTAGTTTCTTGCGTCGCTTCTGTTATTACATTGTCAACCGTTGTTAATGTGTCTTGCGTTGTTTTTTTAACACCGCCAAGCATTTTTTTTGTATCTATTGGGGTAATTCCCAACATCCTTTCAATTGGCTTTGGTTTCGTTCCCCCGTCCCCGGTTTGCGCCGCTTTCTCAACAGATTTAACGACTTGCGCCGCAACTTGTTCAACTTCTGCATTGTCAACCGTTACCGGAATCGTAATTGGTTCTAATCGGTTATTTATGTTTTCGATTCCCTCGGTTATATTTTCGCGTACATCATTTATTTGCGCCTTAACAAGATTAGGCAATGCGTTTGCAAATCCGGACAAACCCGCCTTAAATTCGTCCCAATCCAATGTAAATACGCCCTTAATAGTTGAACCAACGGCGCGTAATACATCCATGAAATAGCCAAATAAATTGCCGATTGTATCGAACGCATTTTTGAACGTTACAACGATTCCTTGCCATGCCGCACGTAACAACAACGAATTGTTATAAAAGTCAATCAGATAATTTGCAAGATTTATAACGCCCTTGATAAGCCCGGTTAATGCTCCATTGATAAAGATTTTAACGCGGGTTTGTAGTGTTTCAAAGTTGCCCCCGGTCAAATCGAACAATCCCGATAACGCATTTTGCAACTCCAATTGGCTTTGCAACTGCTGTTCCTGCAATTGTCCCAATATTCCGGCTTTCGTCTTTACGTCGTCTAAATTCGTCGAAATATCTCTCAACGTCTGTAAATACTGCAAGCCTGCATCTTCTCCCGGACCACCGAATATGTCCGCAATGGCTGTACCAACGGCGGCGGAACTTTCCGGCAATTCATTAAGTTTTGCCGAAACATCTTGCATCACTTGGAACGTTGTTTTTGCTCCGCTTTGCAAATCGGCTTGGACTTGCTCGGACGAAATGCCGATACCCTCTAACGCTTCCGCCGTTGCTGTTGTCATTTCGCGCAATCTCAAATTTGCTTCCTTGATTGCGTCAACGCCTTTGTCGCTGAAAATACCCGCTTTATTGGTTTGCGCGACGATTGCAACGAATTGGTCGGCACTTATTCCGGCTTCCTTAAAATACGCCGGATATTCTTTCAGCGTATCAATAAATTCGCCGTTGGCATTTGCGCCCGCAACGAATCCGTCTTGAATCAGTTGTAACGCTTCGTTTGCGTCAATTCCGAATTGCTTTGAAAGTGCATTGGCGGCAATCAATGTTTCTTTAAATTCAACGTCGAAAGTGTCCGCGATTGCTTGAACTTGGTTGCGGTATGCTTTGAGGTCGTCCCCGGATTTGCCCGTAAATTGTTGGGTTAGTCGGGTTGCTTCTACCAATCCGGCGTTATAGTCATACCACCATTTAAACGCCACGCCCGCGCCCGCAATTCCTGCGATTGCGATAAATACCGGGTTAGTTAACAATCCCATTAACGACGCGCCCAATGCTTTTGCACCGTCCGCCATTGCTGTAAATACTGCCTTACTATCCGCACCGCCACGACCCAACGCCAAAATACTTTGTCCAAAAGCGTTATTAAGCCCGATTAACTCGGTTACTTTATCCGAAACGCCCGCAATTGCGCCGCTTACTTCCGGATAATTACCGACGTTCAATTGATGTTTGCCCGTTTCCTCCTGCAAACGCTTCATTTCCTCGTATAATTCGCGCGTTTTAGTTATAAGTCCCTCTTGCTCCTCTGCCAATTCTCGCTCCTCTTGCGTCATTGCATTGATACGGATTTTATTTAATGAATATTGCGCCGACAATCTGTCATAACTACCTTCGGCGGAACTATTCAATTTAACCGTCAATTTGTTAATTTGGTTTGCTTCGTTTTGCGCAGCTTTCAGTTCGGCAATCTTTTGGGCTGTTTCGCTCTCAGCAAATGCCAAATCGCGTTGAGCCTTTGCCAATCTTTCCGCATCGTCTGCCGCCTTTTTTGTGGCGGTTCGTCCCTCATCCGTCGCACCCGATACGCCTTTTAAAACTTGCGTTAATTGTATGGCTTCCGCCTTAATTCCCCCGGCGGTATCGTTGTACGTCTTTAAAAGGTCTTGCAATTGTTTGATAAGGTCGGTAATCGAATTGTCCGGGCTTACCAAATCCGAATATTTTATTGGATTGTTCGGCATTGTATGTAAAATTTAATGTTATTTAAACGGAATTTGCCCGTATTGGCGTTTTCTTTCGCGGTACGTGTAATTTATCATCCGGGAAATTATCGCGCCAAATTGGGGCATTTATTTACGTTTTGCTCTCTTGGCTTTCTCTTTCATCATGTCTTTGATATATTCATACGCGTTGTAATATTCCAAAACGGTATAATTTTTCGGGTTTACGTTTAAATGTTGGGACAACATCAAACACATCTTTTCAAATTGCTTGTCAAACGATATTTCCAAATTATCCGAACCGGAAAAAATTTGCGGCTTGTTATACATCAATAACGCTGTTGTTATCCTCTCAATTTCCGCCCGTTTGTCGTCCGTGTCGCCGTTAATTATGGAATCTAATACAACCAACGTGCGTTGTCTTAATTGGTCGAAATACTCCTTTATAGTCGCATCGTCAAACAGCCGGGGGAAATAGGTTTGCAATTCATCGTCTATTTTTTTTTTGACCGCCGCAAATTCGGCGGTTATGTCCTTAACCGGAACATCGGCGAACATGTCAACAATTTTTTGCAAGCCGTCGTCGGAAAGGTCGTTATATTCTTTCCCGTCAATGCTCTTTACCAAAACAGCAAACGCCAAATGGCGGGGAGAAATCCCGGTTTGAATGAAATACACGTTTTGTCGCATATTATCCAATTCGACCGCCGCCAATTCCGGGGTTTTGCTCCGGGCATAAATCGCGGCTTTCTCAATGTGTCGGTCAAAATCTGACAAATCCGAACCAATGCCCGCGTCAACTAACAACATTTTGTTGTACTTATGAAATCGTTGCATTGGCAAATCTTCGATAGCGTCGTAAATCTCAACTTCAAATTTTCCAATCTTGGTTGTTCTCATAGCAAATAACGGGTTATCATAGTGGAACAAAAGGGAACTAACAATAACGTTGCGTTCCCGGTACAAACAGCAAATGCGACGGACAATATAACGCCCGCCCACCAACTCAAACAGAAATCGCAATTAAACATCTTTGCGAAAAATGCGTTGCCGTGGACTTGCACCCACTCAATCACGCCCCATTTGCGTAATAAAGTAATGCAAAAGCCCGCGAACAACGCGATTATTACGGTATATAATACAAATGTTAACATCTTATTAAATACAACTATCTGATACCCTCATTTCGCCCGTAAAACGCCAACCGCAAAAAGGGTGCATCAAAAATTGGTTATCTACTTCGTCAAGCGTAAACCCGGCAAAAACGTTTTCGGCTCTTTCGTATATCTTGTTTATCTGTATCGAACCATGTCGTAACCATATACCGCCGTTTAACGCCCGGATAATTTGTTGTTTGACGCTTTCCGTGTCCCGTTGGTCTATATCCTCAATCGTGCGCATGTCAACCCAAACAATAAGCGAAAACGGAACTTTATATTTGCTTGTTTCGCCAACGTTCCAATCCACCGTTTGCGGGTCGTCTAACACGAAAAACGAATAATTCCCAAAATTGGAATCGGGGGCTATTAGTTCATATTCGTTGTTTCCAATGTAAATATTGGGCGAATAATAACGTTTGCCGCCTATAATCTTAACCAATCGTTCAGCCTTGCCGAATGAATGGTTTAACCACGGCAAATTGTCCGCCAAGCCTTGTTGCAAATTGGCAATCACTTTGTCGAACAATTGCGGGTTGCTCTTAATTGGTACGCGTTCAATCATTCAAAATAACTTTTCTTGCGGTTGTCATTAACGCCGGGTAAACAAATTCACGTGCGACAACCAAAATGTTTTTGTCTGTCAATCCTAAAATTTCGTCGCCATAATACAACGTCAAATCCTTAACTTTCCAATCGTTTGCGACAATTTCAAAATCTTCGTCGGTTGCTTCGATAGCAAAAGACGCGTGGAAATCGCCCTCATCGCGCAATGTTACGCGATTAATCGGTTGTCCCTTTTGCAACTTTATTTCCTCAGTTACGGGCGAATATGGTGCATAATCGGCAATTGATACGCCCGTGCTTGTTATACCCTTTTCAAACAATTGTTCCTCGCTGTTTATCTCAACAATAAACGCTTCGTTTTCCTCAATCGCTTCTTTGATATAAGCCCCGGACGTTAACCCGGTGTTAAACTCAACAACCCGGTTTAACAATGCTTGTATTACATCCATATCCCAAAACAATTATACGGTTCTATATTTAACGCCGTGGTTATTGCACGACAAACAAATACGGTCAATTCCGGATGTGTCAATACTCAATGCGTCATACGCTTTTTTGAGGTCATAACCCAACCCGGACGGACGAACGCCGGACGTATTGCCGTCCAATTCATATAGTATGTCCATACGGGACGCGTTGGATTGGTTGCGGTTTACCCTAACATCCGGATTCATTGCCAACGTGCGCAATGCGATTGCCGCAACTTGACGTTGTATAACGGTTGCGAAAAGTTGGCGTTGCTCAATGATAAAATCGGTTAAGTCACAACCAACCGTAATTTCAACGTTCAATCCGTAATTCTGCGTATTAGTGT
The DNA here is from genome assembly GCA_045538365.1 of Clostridia bacterium. Taxonomy (GTDB): domain Bacteria; phylum Bacillota; class Clostridia; order Christensenellales; family RUG350; genus RGIG2224. The sequence goes on along the minus strand of JAZSRG010000171.1, from coordinate 18,057 downwards.
AGGAATTTTCGGTTATATCCCACATTTCCGGATATTCTGCGAATGTGGACGGGGCGTTACGCATGAAAGGCGATATTTGTAAATATTTCGTCAATTCCCGCCATGCTTCAATATTGCCGATATTGCATGTTCCGCACGGCTCACGTGACCAATCCTTTGAAACGTTGATTGCTTCCATTCCGTCCGGCAATTCGTCTTGATTGTAGCAAAGAAACCACGAACCCCCGGCGTTATTTCCGTCGCTGATATACGGCATATACGCATCTTTAACGTCGAACCATTGGAAGCCGCCATTTGTCTTGGTAAACTCCAATTCAAACGTTTGGATTGGGTCAACTTGGGAGGAATGGAACAAATACAATTTGACCGTACCCGTTCCCCCGGTCATTTGCAAACCGATTCTTTCAATTTTAGACGTAACGCCCATTGAACGAACCGGGGTAATTTCAAAACCAACGATTTTATTTCTATTCGGCAAAGTGGCGTTAATTCGTCCCGCCCCGTCAAAGAATGTTCGACGCTCCAACAAATTCTTTGTTTCTTTCTGCAAACCTTTCATTTGCGTAAATGTTTGCACGGCTGTTGCGATTCCATTTCGGGTTAATCTTTCCAAATAATCACTAATGAAATTATATGGTTTCCACGCGCTCCCGTTAAAATCTTGTGAAAAATCATTATTAAAATCGCCTGCGGGCTTTTCATTGATGTTGTCTGCTTGCGCTATCCATACAACGTTATTATATCGCACTTTTTGTCCGACACGATACCCAACTATCATATTCCATTCGGGATATTGCATAATGAAATTATCCGGCATGATAGCCCGGATGTTGTCTAACGTTAAAAGCGGATGTGCATTTTGAAAAAATAAACCGCTTTCCGTCTGCGTCATATCGTTGTCTATTGCTCGCGCCGGGTCAAATGATTGTTCCCAGCCTACAACATGCAACAACGCATTTTGTATGTCTGATATTCGGTACATTGTCTTAAATTGAAAAAGGGACGGGACAATTAGCCCCGTCCCTCGGTTATACAATACGTTTCGTTAGATGTTACGCGCCGGGAAATTGTGCGGCGTTAGTAACATAAACGGGCATTCCGATTGGAGTATTTGCGCCCGGTGCGGCAATCTGCGCCTTAATGATTGGATTTGCTACGGTTTCCGGGTCGCTGTTGTATGCCACAACAAATGCCACGTCAACGCTAAATCCGAAATACTCCTTAACTGCACATGTAAGGTCGGCGGTTGCATCGCCCATGATTGCGGATTGGTCGCCTACGGCTGTGTAATAGTGCGAACCAACCGGGAGGTCAATGAATGGAAGTCTTACAACATCCCATTCATGGAAGTTTGCACGGGCGCGGCGGAGTGCTTCACGGTCAACGCGTGTAAGTACGCCAACGTTACCGTCAACAGCGGCAAAGAATGTTCCGTTTTTGCCCTCTTCGTTTGTTACGTTGTTAGTGTAGTGGAGTACCTTGTTATCGTATTCCATACGCTTGTTAACGTCGTTATACACGCCATGTTGTGCAAGTTTGCGTACAAGCGAATCAACGCCCGCGTTACCGATAATGTGTATCATTTCCGGATAGCAATTTGCCCTCATGATTGGGTTAACATCGCCCAAAATTTCGGTTGCCATTTGGGTTGGAACTTCAATAACGTTTCCTACCTCCTGATACTGCAAAAGGTCTTTGAACACCTGCGTTTTGTTGGCTTCAAGTGCCGCAACCGCGCCTTTGTCAAGTTCGTTTGCCAATGCCCTTGAAATCTTTTCCATTTTACGCATGAAGTCATGTTCGTATGAAATTTCGTTGTTTGAGTACGCCGCCGGAACCATTGTAAAGCCCACCGAATACGTTACCCATGCAATCGTATAGAGTGCGGACGTATTTTCGTTGTCGGCGATAACGCATGTTCTTTGGTTGGAAACTTGCACGTTTCCGTCATACTCAATTACCGGAATTTGTACGGTGTTACCCATAGACGCAAACGCACGTTCACGCAGATACGGGGAAAGAATAGAGTTTGCGGCGTTGGTCTGCTCAATGAAGAAATCCAACGCGCCATACTCGCACGGGCGGGTCATATTACGGTCTAACTCCGGGTTTTCAACTCGCCAATTTTGAAGTCTTGTTGCTACTAAACTCATAATTGATAAATTTTTGTTGTTATTAAATTCGGGCTAACCCTTTGCCCGTGCTTGTCTTACTTTTCCGGCAATGATGCAACGTTGTTGTCTTTCCATGCTTGATTCATTGCCGCGTCAAATTCAGCCGAACCGTTAACAAGTCCTTGCGCCATAAGGCTTGCGGCGATTGCGTCGTATGCTTCAACGCGTGTTTTCGCTCCGGATATGTCAATTGTTCCACCGTTTCCGCCATTTCCGCCGCCCGGTTGCTGTGTTCCGCCCCCGGTTTGCTGTCGTCCCTCATGCAAAACGCCCATTCCTTTGAGTTCCTTTGTAATTAGGTCGCTCGCGGTGTACGGGTGCAACTGATTTTCCGGATTCCTCATGATTGCGCCGTTTTCGTCCTTAAACGCTAAAACCTTGCCGCCCTTTCCGTCGTCTATATATTCCGGGTGCATGCCTTTAACCTTTTCAATTGCTTGGCTAAGCAATACCCCGGTAACACTTGCCGGAAATCCGTCTTTGAATTTGATTGCCGCCGTTGCCACGCCAATTTCTTGGTCTATCTTAACGTTGAACAATTCGGTTGCGTGTTGCTGTTTCGCGCTGTCATATTCGGTTTTAAGGTCGGTAAATTGTTTTGTTACCGCCGCCAAATCCTTTCGGGTTTGCTCCAATGCTTTGCGTGTTTCAGCGTCGCCCGTGCCCTCGGCGATTACCTTTTCAAGTCGGGCTTTTTCTTTGGTAAGGTCTGCAATTTGACGGTTAAGACCGTCAACGCCTTTTGCCTTTTCGGACAATTCGGCGGTTGCTCTTTCCAAATAATTGTACGTCTTTTCGTCGCCGTTGCGCTGTATTCCGGTTGCGGTCGCAATGGTCGCATCCATTTGTCGGTAAATTTCCCCGATTCTTTGACCGATAACCGTATTTTCGTCGTTCTGCGATAATGTAGTAATCGCGTTAATCTGTTCGTCTGTAAGACCGGACAAAACGGCATTTGCCGTTATAATTTCTCTTGTTAGTGCCATAATTCTAACCCTTTGAATTATTTGTTATACTTTGCCGGGATTTACTCGGCGTTTGTTTCTGATTCCTCTGTTTTGACGGTTTTCTTAGATTTCTTTTCAGCCTTTGCCATTGCCTTTGCAACCGCCGCTTCAATCTCGGCTTCATGCTGTTTCTTTTGTTCAGCCAATGCCGCCGCAACCGCCGCGTCAATTTCCGCTTTGCGTGCCGCTTCCTCGGCGGCTCTCTTTTCCTCGGCTTCCTTTGCCTTGCGCTCGGCTGTCATTGCCGCTTCCTCGGCTTTGCGTGCTTTCTCGGCTTCCATATACTCGGTTGGATTGTGCAAAATGTCAATCGTGTAGCCCTGCCTTTTCAGTTCGTGGGAAATCTGTTTGAACATTTTTGCGCCGAACTTCTGAATACGTGGTTTTGAAAGCCTTGCGCCCGTGTCTTGGTCGAACTTGCGAACCTCTATTTTGCAATGATAAAGATGTTTTTCATTGTCCGGGACAATGTAATTTGAAGCGTTTACTTTGATAATTGATTCATCCTTAACGCTTCCGTCGTCAGTTCTGATTAGCATAATCTTTAAATTTAGATGTTATTATTTCAATCTTTCTTTGATATGGTATTTCTGTACCAAATTCCAAAACGTTTGTATTTTCCCGTTCAAATCTGCGAACAAAGTTAGAAAAATTCAACTTAATTCTCATATCTGTTTCGGAAATTATACCGCCTTTGTAAAAATCAACCACTTCATTACGTGTTAAATGGCGGTATGGTTCAAGTTCAGCCAATACCAACATACGTTGTAATTCGGTCGGATTGTTTCGGTATTCCGTTTCGATAATTTTGTTGTGCAATGCGTCCAACTCGGATTCACTCGCGCCGCTTTCCTTTGCGGTCTTGTATTGCTGTCGCAAATCGTTAACGTCGTAAATGTAAAATTCCGTGCCGAAATTCACTTTTGCCGAAATAAACATGTCACCATATCTCAAACGGCAAATTGTTTCATCAACGAATTGTTGCGCATTTTCAAAACCTTTCTTAATGCGGTTTAAGATTGTTGATTGACTTTCAAAGTTCGCCCTTATCTGTTGTTCGTTGAGTGCGTCGCGGGTCGTAATTTCTTCATTTGTTCCGACAACCGCCGTAATTATGTCGTTTTTCAGCCTTTCGACTTCATCAACGTTATAATCCAAACTTTCACGGTCAACGCTCAATATCTGAACCGGGTTGCGTAAATCGGGTTGTTCGTTGGTTGGTACGGGAACTTCCACGAATGAACCCGCGCCAATTATGCGTTTTTCGCCGCATTTAGGACAACGCCACAACATCCCGGCTTGGTCGAATTTATAAAAGCCTTGTTTGTTTTTCAAAAATCCCCCGTCGCAATAGTCGCCGTTTTCCGCATTGCTGAAATCGCATGATTGTTCGTAACCGGAATATATCGGATATGAACCGTACAAATCCAAATGGCGTTTCGACGTATGGTAAAATAAAAACCAATCCAAACTTTCCAATTGCTTTGTTAACGGGCTTTCCTTTATGTCGGGTTCTTTCAATGAAATTGGCGTATCCCAAAAGAAACGCGCCGGGCAATATCCTAAGTCGTGTGGATTATCAACCAACAATTCCCCGATATTATGGTTTTTGTCCTCACGAAAGATTCTATACCTTTCGTCGTCAATAACGGCAATATGCCCGTCGTCTTGACGGAAAACGATATAATCCATAACGCCCGTTGTGCGGTTCGCTTCAAAGGTTATAACGCTTTCGATTGGAAGCCAATAAAAATACGGTTCGGGATAATCTGCGTTTCGTTGCACCGTCGGCAAATCAACGATTAAGACGCTGTTAATTTCCGATTTGAAAAATTCCCAACCCTTGGTTTCCCAAATGGTCGGTTCTTTCAATACTTCTTTACGGTAATATTCCCAGTCGTCGCGTTGTTCTGAACTCATGAACTGATAGTTGAACGCCGGGTTACGACCGTCGAAAATGCGGCTTAATTTGTCAAAGCAAATTCCCGTTACCTCGTTTGTTTTTACGGGGTAACGGAACAATGCCTTGAAAATTTTAAACTTATCGTGCGGAATAAGATTTTGAACAAATGCCAAAAAATCCGTCGTCGGTTGGCAAATGTACGGCGTTAACACGGTTTGCGCGTGAAAACGTATGCGGTTTTGGTGCTGAATTGCACGGCTAATTGTCGCCGCCTTTCTTCGCTCCGTTATTCGCTTTCTTATTTCGCTTACTGATAGTCCCATTTTCAAAAATATAATCGGATTCTTTAGGTAATACCCAACCGCCGTTGTTCTGCATCCTTAACAGCCTTTCGGCGTGGGTTATTTCAAATTCTTGCGTAACGCCCAACGCGTCGCATTGCAACGCTACTTTAGTTGTTTTCGCGTTCATTACTGCACGGGTTTAAGGTCTGTAAGTGGGTTGAACTCCGGCGTAATGATAACGAGGTTGTCGGAATAGTTAGGCATGAACGACCACGAAATTGCGTTGCTGTCCGGTGCTTCCAAACCTCCATGCGCCTTGTCGCCTACGAAAAGCGAACGAATCGGAATTGGATAATACGTTGTCTTTGTGGTTTCGTCTTGGATTGCTTCGATATTTCCGTTTTCGTCGAAAAGGAAAACGCCCAAATTGCCCGCCGCCGCTTCGCATTGCAGTTGCTTCATAATTTTGATAACAGACTGCGGCATTTTACGGAGTGCCGCCGTAAATGCGTTTGGCTCGCGTCCAATGATTTCTTCGATTCCGCCCAATGTTTCGTTACCGCCGCCGAATGTACGCGCCGCGCCCGCTTCCTCTGTTGGGGCTTGGATGTACGGAGAAACTACGATTTTGGTTGAATCGTCCGCCGCCAATTTCGGTGTCCATGATGCAAGCGCGGTAATTGCCGCTTCTGCTGTAAACGAATTTTTCACGCCATTGTCATTTGTCAGACGCTGAAACGCTACTTTTTGAATTTGTCCGAAACTCTCGGTACAAACAACGACGGGGATTGTTTCAAGTGAAGCCGCCGCCGGGCATTTACAAGTAATAGCCATAATTTGTTACTTTTTTAACGTTAAACAATAGTATTTCACGGCTAACCCTTTGCCGTTGTTCGGGGCAAATATAACAAATTGCACCGAATAAATTATTTATCAATCAAATATTTTGCTAATTGCGTACCTTAATGCCCCGGTTTTCGTGTCCGTATGGCTTAATGTTTCCGTCCGCCAATTCTTTTTCATATATGCCCGTCAATCCGTCCTCCGGGTCGTCGTGCTTGTTTGCTCCGAAATCACGGAGAAAACCGGAAATATGTTTGTATATCGGTTCAAATCTCTTTTCCCAGCCAAACGGCATAATGATTTGTTGATTTACCATTGCGGACGCTGTAATAACGCGGCTTTCCTTGTTTCCGGACTGATAAAACGGAACGGTCAACGCCTTAACTTTGCTTTTTATCGTCTTTTCAAACTGCGAACCGCCGTTGTTACTCTCAACCCATGCTTTTTGCACTCCGTTTCGATTAATTAACGCCGGGACGGTGCGCGTGGTTACGTCGGTGTTTTCGTCCGTCATTTCCATATCGGTAATTAACGCATACAAAATCGGCTCAAATCGGCGCGTCTTTTCGTTCCAATACTGATTGTCGGATTTATAAATATCATACGTCGCGGCAAATAACAAGTCGTCCCCCTCGTCCGCAACATCCACGTAACAGCCCGAACGGATATATTGCCCGTAATCGGATTTTTCAACCCATGTTTTAAACGGCTGATACAATTTGCCCTCTGCACTTCCGGGGTTGCCTTGATAAAGGCAATTAAATAACACCGGGTCAAGTGCCCGTTGTGCTTCCAACTTTTCGCGGCTGTGTCTGCTTTCCCACAATGCCGCACCAACCGGGCGCGGGTCTATTTCAGTCGGTTCGCCCGTTTTTAGCGCTTCAAAATTGATTCTTACCCATGCGCCCGGCGGAATATCTTTTAAGTCGTCCCATGAATTTACATCAATAATCACTTCGTCGGATTTCTCAATACGTCCAATTACGTCGTCATCATTCCAACGTGTAAAAACGATTAGTTCTTGCGAATCATTATGCAAGCGGGGACGGACAACGGACGTGTACCATTTCCACGACGCTTCGCGTACTATTGGGCTGTTTCCCTCGGCATAGTCCTTATATACGTCGTCAAGTATGGAAACATCCACCGTCTTAGAAGTCAACGAACCGCCACGACCGACAACGCGCAACGAACCTTTATGCCCCACCATTTCAATAACATCGGAGTTGCGCAAATAAGTATTCGCCATTGTTACCACGTTTGAACCGTTCAAATAGGTTTCCGGGAACAATTGGCGATAACTTGGCGTATCAATCAAGCGTTGAACATCGCGGTTAAAGTCGCGGGCGATTGTCGCCGCATAACTTCCAATACATATTTTCAAATCGGGATTCAAACCCAACATGAATGCGGGCAATTTTCGGCTTGAACCCTCGGATTTTCCGTGTTGCGGCGGTTGCTGAATAATTAACTTACGTATTTTGCCATGTGCGAACATGTCTAAAACCGTGTAATATACAGCGTGGAACGGCTCAACTACCATATCCGGTTGCATGTATCGGGCAAAGTTCAACAATCGCTTCCGGGCGGCTTGTTTGACAAGTTCCGCCGGGTTATTTTTTATTTGCGCGTATGCTTTTAACAAAGCGTCTTTTTGCTCTCTTTTGTTACCCATGTTAAAACCTTTGGAAATTATTTAAAACCCCGTGTTTTTTAAGACTTCCAAAAACGAAACTTTAAGCATTACCGCCCGTTTTTTCGGCTAAAATCTTGGCATATTCGGCGGATTGCAATTTGTCCGCTACTGCAAATAACAAATCGTCCGGGATTGATTCAACGTTAAACCTTTCGTTCTCATTGTTGACGGTTACATTAACGCCCGGAATCGCTATTTTTATTGGCGCATCAAATCCCAACATCTTTGCGCGTCGGTGCTGTATGTTCAACAGCAAATCAAGATAACGCGGGTTTCCGGATGCCGTTTCGGTTGCCTTTTCCGTCATTATTTGACGACCCATTAAACCGTTTCCGGCTTTCTTTGTCTTGTTTTTCGTTTTCGTTTGCTTGGATAGTTCCCACGCGTTCCACGCTTCAACCTCCATTTTATCCAACTTCTGCAATTCCGCCGTAACATATTGGTCTATGCTTTCCAATTGGTCGCGCTTCCATGCAATAAGCAGTTGTTGAATATCGTAATAAACCATTGATTCCGTCAAACGATATTCCATTTTGCGTTTTGCCAAATCATCATTCAATCGTTTGGCAATTTCCCGGTACGGATAACCGCGCAAAAACAAGTCGGCGCAAAATGCGCGGTCAAATGCGATTTGCTCTTTAGTGCGCTTGCACATTCGGGGTTTAGCCCTCTTTCTGACTTCTTCCATTTCTTAACCTCTTTAACGCTGAAAGAAAAGCAATAACAATTCCAACGATAAGCATGTTTTGTTTTTCTCTCTTTCGCTTGAAACAACTAACCCTTTGTTATTTTCTCGGAATTTTCGTTTTAAGCGGCTTTTGTTCTTTACATGATACTTTTATTGTCTTGGGTTCTTTCGTCCCTCTACGGGGCAAATTTACGGCTTTTTTCAATACGTTGTGCAATTTCCGTGCTTATGTCATAAAACAGCAAACCCCCGGTTGTCATTTCCGGGGTGTTTACTGCCTTATTTCATTTTCTTGTAACGGGGTTTAACTTTTATGTCAAGTTCCCAACCGATTAAGATTTTGCCAATCGGGAGATTTCCGATAATTGCGTTGTAGCGTTGGTCTAAATCCTCAAATATTTCTTTTCCCAATTCCTTTGCGCAATTCTCGCAAATATCTTCCCCTTTCGCGTCCTTTAAATATTCGACGACTACGATAGAATTAAATTGCGATTGCGTTATAATCATGCCGTTGTCGGCATATTCAAGATTATACGTTAGTTTCTTTTCCATAATTCTTTTTCTTGCGATTCTTGCGCTTACGCTGTGGTTTGGCTTTGATAATTTCGACGGTGCAATTTCCGCCCAACGCCTTTGCGACTGCATCCGCAACCCTCAAAACCTCTTTTGGGATGTTCGGCGTTTCCGGGGCTTGCTGTCTTTCTTTGTATTCGTCACGAACTTTGACAAAACCGCAAATGGACGCTATCGCATCAACTGCAATTTCTGCCAACATAAAATCCGGCGTGTTCGCTTCTGCATCTAAGCCGTATTTGTTAATCAACTGCGTTAACTCTGTTTGAAAATCTTGATTCATAATGATTTATTTTTGTGGGTTAATATATTGCATCAACATTGCATCCAATTCGCATTCCTCTTGTTTTGAGCGTATCAAAATGGCTTTGTCCTTGCTCTTGAAATAAGCCTTTTGAAGTTGGCGAACTTCAAACGCCTTTTGTGCAATCTTTGTTCGGATGTCCGGCGTTTCTGTGTGCGGGTGTCGTCGTGCAAAATCGGGGTTATTTTCGCGTCCCTTGATTTTGTCAAGTGCGATTTTTTCCAATTCCGCGTTTGTAAACCCAGCGATTCCGGCAATATGATTGAGTACAACCGCCACGTCTGCCAATTCGTCTATAAAGTCAATGTTATAGGCTAATTGGGTTAAGACTTGCGCCCCGGAACTTCTGACAACTTGGAACAATTCGTTTACTTCCTCGTTCAATTTCTTGCAACGCATATAAATATCAGTTCCGAATTTCTCATTGAGAAAATCAATAACGGCGTTGTCGTCTTTTGGCTCATACATTGCGACGAAATCGGAATATCGCATAACCTCAAAGACGTTTCCGTCAACGGTGCAAATAACATCGCTTTCGTTGGCGTGCTGAAACACTCCGTTTGCGTTGGCAAATGTAAATTTACCCAATGCGTTTGGAGTGCGTGGGATTTCGACAATACCGTTACCGCAAAATGCCACAACATCGGCGTTGTTTTCGCGTGTAAACTGAATCGCAAACACTTCTTTTAACTTTCGACAATAGCGTTTGCCAACTTCGATAAATCCTGGTTTCTCCATTTCCATACGGTCCTCAATGGGTAATTGCATATATTCGGCATTATACATTATGTCGTATTCTATCTTTCCCGCTTCGTATTGAGTATATCCGGCGCGTCTTAACCGTGGAGTTATACGCCCGCAAATCGCGTCGTCAATCGCCTTTTTTTCGTCGTCAGATTTCCCCGCCATATCAACGGTTAACGTATAAACGTTTTCTTTTTCCACAACGCCCGGTTCTTTCCCGGTAAGATTGCGAACCATTACAATTAGTTCGCTGTCAAATGGTGTTAATTTAGACATGATGACAAATAATTAAATAATACCCCAAGACATATTGCAATATGGACAATTATACAACCCAACATAGTTGCAAATATATCTTTCCAATCCTTTGTTTCGTCAATTATATATTCTTTTAACAGAGCGAAAAAGAATGTAACGACATATCCGATAATTGGATATAGTATAATTGTTCTATAAGTGCAAAAACACATATCTTGCAATATAAGGATGAACGAAATAACGGCGCATATTATGCCGCCCAATCCAAAATGCAATATTTTATCAACGCCGATTTTGTTAATTAGATTATTCATATTATTCCGGTATTAAATTCGCGTTTTGTAGCATTTCAAAAACATCCGTTTCGCTCAATGCCAATTCGTCGGCAATATCTTCGATTGCATAGCCGTTGTTATACATATCCACAACCTCGCCGTTTGTGGTAAATTTAGGCTTTGCCAACTGCATAAGTTCGTCTATCTTATCCGGGTTTCCGGTTACAGATATTCGGGCGTTCCCATTACCTACAACCGCCAATCCGACAACGACGCATCCATAATTGGCGGCTTCTCTCTGTATGATTGCCGCGTTTTCCGTCGGCAATGTCATTTCTGTTTTATTTTCCATGATTGATTGAGTTTTTAACATGTTTCCAACCCTCTTTATCCATTACAACGGTTTGCGGATATTGGATAATTTCGCCTTTGGTATAAACCAAATTGTAAATACCTAATTGCCCCTTAACCGGGTATTCTAACACGCGGCGCGGGTTTCTCATTAACCAACCGTAACCCATTGTTATTTCCTTGCGTTTCTCCACCGGAATACGGGTATTTTCCCAATCTTCCGGGGTAAACTCTGAAATCGGTTTTACGTCGTACAATTCAACGAATCCCAACGTTACGCCGCTTTCCATTCCCGGCAAAACCGGGCTTTTTGACGAACAAATTAGTAAGTTGCCGCGATACTGCGTATTCTTACTGCGTACTTCGATAGATTTAACCCCAATTACATTGCCGTTGTCGTCCTTATATGCCGCCGTTACTAAATCATTGGCGTATGGCTGTTTCACGGTCAACGCTCGGAATTTATCATGATACGCCGGGTCGTATTTTCTTTTGTCAAACTGCATGATAATTGATTTTTAAAATTGGGACGGATTCAAGATTGTTGCGTTTTGAATATACACAAAACGGGCGAACCCGTCCCAATCGGTTATTATGGTAAATCGTCAACACCCGGAACGGGTGCGGGTGCGTCCTCGCGCTTTTTACCGCCCAACAATTCCATTTCGTCAACGATAATTTCGGTTATGAAACGCGATTGTCCGGCTTGGTCTTGCCATTCTCGCGTTTCAATCTTTCCTTTCAGCAATAGCGGCGTTCCCTTTTTTACGAATTGTTCGCAAACTCCCGATAACCCGGTACGTTTTACAACTATGTTATGCCATGTTGTTTTATCCGGGATTTCTCGCCCGTCTTGCGCTGTAAATCCGCGTTCGGTTGTCGCAAATGTGAATTGTGCAACCTTTCCGCCGTTCTCAAATGTTGTAATGCGTGGGTCGCTTCCCACATTACCGCGTAAAATAACAATATTCATGATGTTTAGAATAAATGGATTATCCAACGAATAACGGATATAATGCCCCAAACATACGCGGCAATCGTCAAAAGGACAAACAGCCAAAAGACAATTTTATATCCGGTCTTTGCTTTAATTTTCATACTTCTTTGATTTTCTTTTCAATGATTCTCATGATTTCCGGGATTGTTTTTGTTTTCAACGCTGTTTTCAGCAATCCCAAACATTCACGCAATGCGTCTTTGCGGGCTGTCTTATAGACAATATCCAACGCCCTTTCGTCGGTCGGCTCAATGTGTTTAGCCGCCAAAACGTTTTTAATTCTGTCGTTCATTACTTAAACTTTATACAATCAAACAAATATTGTTTCTTATTGTCAGACCAACCACCCGCCCGGTTCAATGCCTTGCGGTCGTCGTCGTGGATAAACTCGCAAACCCAACCCCCGCCCATAACAGATTCACGGATTAACCGAACCTTTTTGCCAACGATATACGACCGAAAGCGGAAATATTCGGATTTCTCCCCGACAAAGACAATGCGACGTTCCGCATTTATTTTTGGCAAATCTTCGATTTCCGGAGCTTTCTCCTTTCGGCGGTATCTTTGGAAGTCCCGTTGAATTGAACGCCGGGAATCGGTCAAAAAATCGCTTTTCGGCTTCTGTTTAGTTCTCATGTTGTCGTAATTCGTTGTATTCGCGTTTCAGCATTTCAATTGTTTTCATGTTTCCGGGGTAAATTCGCATTTCCTTACGGTTTCCATTCTCCCATTTGTTATGCTGTTCCAACGATAAGATATTTATGTTTCGCGGGTCTGTTGCCATTTCGGGAAACGCGCCACGTGTTAAGATGTGCGAACAAAAGGCGGCGGAATAGTTCGGCAATGGTTTCATTGTTTCCTCGCAATAATGCGGTTTATGCTCCCATACCCAACGAAAAAACTTTTCATTCGCTTGCGCAATGTCTTTTCCGATTTCGCCGCGTCCGAACAATTCGCGTTGAATCTTAACACGCAACCCGATTTCCATTTTAATATGCCTTTCGTCAATCAATGGTTCAATACCACGACTAACGCAATAGTCATATTCCCAACGCTCCGTAATAACGTGCCGTTCGTCCATTACATGTTATCCGTATCGTCGAACATGCCGCCCGGCATATCGTCATCGTCAGTTTGTGCGGGTTCGCCATCAGCCCCGAAAAGTTCGGTTTGTGCCTTTTTGCCCTCAAACAAAAACGCGTAAACCTCGTTTTCAATGTCGGCGGCGATTTCTTCCAATTCCTCTTCAAATCCAAACGTTATGGAAGTGAATTTGATACGCGGCGAATTGATTGCGACTTTCTGATTGTTTGCCACGGTCAACAATCCGGTAATTACAACGCCCACGTTGTCGCCCATTCCCGAATACGATATACCGCGAATTTCTATGTTTTTCAATATTTCATCGGCGAAATTGCGGGCGGCTTCTGTCTGCGATTTTGACGCGCCAAAGTCTTTGCCCTCCACCAATGAAAGAAACGAAGTAACGTTGAAGATACGCGCCATTATCGGGCGCAACCTCTCAAAACATTCGCGCAAATCCGGGTGTATGTCTTTCGGGCTTTCAATCTCAAAATCGTTAGTGTAACTTTCCGTTCCGATTGTTTCGACAACTTCATATTGTGCCGATAATCCACCGTCTTTTAGCAACTTTACTTTTGCCAATGAAAAAGCCTTTTTGCTTGGAACGCTCATTGCGTTTGGTTTGTTTTCTTCCATAATGTTTTATTGTTTATCGTTAGTATTTCCCGGCTGTTCCGGGCTGTTATCGTCTATTTCGTGGAAATGTTCGCATGGTATGTCGTCCGCGCAAACTCCAACAATTGAACATTCGCAAAATGCGAAACAATCAATACAATATTTTGCCCCCCCCATAAATTAAAAATCGTTTTCGTTCAACAATTCATTCGTTACGTTAGTGGTTGGCGTTTCCGGCTGTTGCTCCGGAAAATTAAGCCTAAAACGAAAAGGTTTGGCAGTTTCCCCAATGGGTTGCGTTACCGGGTTAGGGTCGTCAAACTCAATGCAACGTTCGGAACTTTCCGGGTTGCGTTCTAAAATTTCCGTTTTGCGTTCCATAATTGGGGTTTTCCGGTCTAAAATTTCCGGTTTCTGTTCTAAACTTTCCGCCGGATATTCTTTTTGCACCAACTCAACAATACCCATTTCGACCAATGGCGGCAAACACTTACGCAATGCGCGTACATCTTCCAATGCGTTATGCGCCGGGAATGTTGCACCGTCGAACAACTTTGCAAACAATTCTTCTAATGTCGGAAATTTGCCGCTGCCATTCTCTTTTCTTGCGCCGACAAATTTAATGGTCTTTCGCATTGTATCAATGCGCTTTCCCTTAAATAATGCGCTGTCGGCTTTGTCGGCTAATTCCGGGCAAAGTGCCATTATTGCCGCCTTGATTATTGAGGTGTCGAAATAAACGTTATGTGCGCAAATCAACGGGTATTTTTCCGCATCGTTCAGAAATTCCGTAACAACTTCAACAAATGGTTTTCCCTCTTTGTCGGCTTGCTCTGTTGTCACGCCATGAATTGCGACGGTTTCCGTTGGAATGTCCCACCCTTGCGGGCGTATAATCTCATGTCGTTCGGTATCTCCGAAAGCCCATGCCATTGTTACCGGGCGCGGGAATCTTAAAAAATCTTCATCCCATTTCATGCCCTTTTCGGGTATGCCCGTTGTTTCGCAATCGAAACACAAAACATCGTTTAAGTTAAAATTTGCCATATTACTTGTATAACCTTAATTGTGCATCCTCTGTTTTGCTTACGTATTTTGCCGCCCTTGAAATCCATACGCAACCGCATTTCAAACACATAACCCGGCTATATCCGTGCGGGGTGTATCTGTATGCAATTATTCGCCACGATTTCAACGGATATTCTTTCGGGCTTATGTTACACTTGCAAAACATGTTATTTTTTTCCAGCGTAAACGTATGGTTTTCCGTTTACCTTACGAATGTTTGTTTGTAATAAATAACCTTGATTATAATACATTTTCCGGGGCTTTCCGGATTGAGTGCATAAAGTGCCGTAATATCTAATTATCGGCGTACCGTCATAATCAAATCGTTCTTGGGTCGTCAATAAATACGCTGTAATTTTCCGCCGCAATCTGTTTCAACGTGTCAATATGTTCTATCAACTCGGCGTTGCTCAATTCGCGGATTTCGCGCAAACGGGTTTCATATTGTCCGGTTTCAACGTCCGGGGTTTGCTCATACATAACCGGGGAAAGTTCCCGCAAAAAACGTTCGGTTTGTTCCTCGGTTTTCCGTTCCCCGGAATCCCAAATGGCTTGCTTGAAAGTGGGTACAACGTAATTGAAATAATATCCTTTCAATGCTTCCGACGAACCGGGCGACGCAACCGAAAATCGGGCTACAATGCGCGCTCCTTTCCACTCCTTGAAAAACGCGTTGAGTTCGCCCATATACATTGCCAACCCGCCGTTATTGTTTATCGTCCCCGTTGCTGTTATTTCGCGCCTTTTCATCCTTGATTAACTTTGCCATTACTTTGTTAAATACGTCCGTTCCCACGTCCTTAATAAACGCCCTTTCGGCACTTGAAAACCCGGTTAACGTCTTTTCCATTGCCTTTGCATACGCAACCGTCATGTCGCCTGCATTCCAAACGCCTTTTTCGCGTAAGCGGTCAATTTCGCATCGGCATAATGTCATATTACGATTCCTTACGGTAATTTCCGCATCCTTGCGTAAATTGTCCAATTCAGCAATATATTCTTTCATTGCGTCGTAATATTCGCGCATCTGCAAAACGTCCGCAATGGTAAGGTCTGCAACCGTCTTTGGCTTTACAACTCTTTCCGGCTGCATGTTGGGAGTAAGCCCGGCGGCAATCGCTTTTTTCTGCGATTTAGTCTTTTTCTTTGCAACTCTCTTTTTCATATTTGAAAGGATTAAACCGGGGGTATTCCGCCCCCGGATTCTGATTTATTCGGCTTCTGTGTATTCCTCAATAATCAAATCGTCTTGACCGCGTTTCACTTCCTCAATGAAGCCTTGAAAACCGTTTGCGCGGGCAATGTCAATGATTGCTTGCAACCTCTTTTCGCCCAAACTTTCGCCCCTTGCAATGCGGAATACTTTAACGGTCGGATTGCTTGCAATGATAAGTTTTGCCGCAACTTCCATAATCTGCGAATCTGATACACGACCCGCCACGAATGGAACGCCGTTTAACTCTAAACCGTCGTCAGTAAACGACAACCCGGCAATTGGAAGTTCGGCGGACGATATAAGCGTTTCGCGCTCTTTCGCCAAATCTGACAACATGGTTTCGTATTCGCGGGCTTTCTTTTCCGCCGCTTCCTTTTGGGCTTTCTTTGTCAGATAATCTACAACCAACGCGTTAATACGGTTGTGTTCCTCCGCCTTGCGTAATTGTTCGGCTGTATCAAGATTTTCGGGGTTGTTCGCTTCGTAACGCTCCAACCAACTTTCCGCATTGGCTTTGCGGGCTTCATAATCCGCCTTTTCGCTCTCAATAGCGGCAAGACGCAATTTGTAATTTGCGGCATTATCTTCGTCCGCTTTCCTACATTCATCTAAAATTCTCCGCCTTTCTGCTTCTGCTTTTTTCATAACTTCTTTATATGCGCGGTCGGCTTCGTTGCGTCTTTCCGCAATCGCATGAAGTTCTTTTTGGTAGTCCGATTCCAACGATACAAGACGCTCCGGGATTTCGGCTAATTGTTCGGTTCTCTGTTTGAGAGCCGCGCGAACGGTCTTTGCCTTTTCAATCAATTGGGCGTTTTGGTTCTGTTCGTCCATAAGCGCGGTTATATCTTTCTTTTCCGCGTATGTCTTAACGTCTCCCGGCTTCAATTGCCTTTCAGCGTTGGCGCAAATCGTCGAATATGTGCGAACCTCGGCGTTTGCATCCTTGCGGGTTTCCTTGACTTTGACAACCTCGGAATCAATGGCGGCGATACGTTCGCGCACCTTTTCCGGCAATAACGCTTTGACAACTTCAATTTGCTTGCGTCGTCCCTCGGCGGTTTCGCTCCAACGGGAAAATTCCACCGCGTCGAAATCGGTATAACCGAATATCTTTTGAAGCATTGAAACGTTATCCGAACGCATCCCGGTTGTTTTCTGTTTGATTGACAGCGTGCCGCGTGGGTTCGCTTTGGTAAATCGCAATTCAACTTCGTATTCCTCGCCGTCGTCGCCGACCACCATTTTTGCAAATCCTTTGTCCTCGCCGTTTCTCAATACCGCGTCGCGGTTTCCGGTCAGCAATGCGCCGATTGCCTTTAACAATGTGGATTTACCTAATTCGTTATCTCCGGTAATGAAATAAACGTTACCGTCGAAATCCGCGTTAAATTCCTTGATAACTTGGAAATTAACCAACTGCAAATTTTTGATAATCATTTTTTCGCTCTCTTTGTGCCGTGGTCGCCCCCGGCTGTTAAACTTATTTTATGAAACACTTTCTTTGATGTATTAGCGTCTTTATCGCAATGAAATGGTCTTTGTTACTCTCATATTCCGCAACCGTGCAATCTGCAATAAATTCGTCCAATTGCTTATATAGCGCGTCCAAATCCCTTTCCCGCATGGCGTGGCGTATTGCGCCGTTTTCGTCTATAAACATATAGTTTAATTCATTATCTTATTATAAACAGATTTTGCGGTATTCATTACGGTTGCTTTGTGTTCCGCTTTGATGTTTTCGTAATTATAAATTCTTACGCTACAATCCCCAACAAATTCAACCAAAATAAAACGCTTGTGCATTTCCTTTTGAAACTTAATTGCTTGTTTCGCGGTCTTAAATTCAAATACTGAATCCATAATAAATTTTGTTTAATGTTCCGGGAAATCGCCCGGTCGTCTTTATTCGTTGTTGTTTCTGAAAGTTTCGGGCTTTATCGCTTCATTTAATCGGTTACCGAACCCTCATTTAACC
>JAZSRG010000134.1:0-14464 GCA_045538365.1 Clostridia bacterium | reverse complement strand
CCCTAAAAATATCATTATGAAAGGACCTACCGGTGTAGGTAAGACGGAAATTGCAAGACGACTTGCTAAACTCGTTAAAGCGCCTTTTGTAAAGGTTGAAGCCACCAAATACACCGAAGTCGGCTACGTAGGTCGTGATTGCGAATCCATGGTTCGTGACCTTGTTGAAGTGGCAGTTCGTTTGGTAAGGGACGAAAAACTTGCCGAAGTTAAACTAAAAGCCACGGCTGTTGTGGAAAAAAGATTGACGGATATCATTTTCCCCATAAGAAAGGCTGTAGAGCAAGATAGACCGGACGCTATTTTAAAAGAAGAAATTTTGTCCGAACTCAGAGCCGGCAAACTCGACCACATGGTAGTTGAAATTGAAACTTTGGTTACCCCCAAAATGGAACTTCCCGTAAGTTCAGGGGTGGAAATTTCTTTGGGTAGCGTATTTGACGGAATGCTTCCAAAGAAAAAGAAAGTTCGCAAAATCTCAATCAAAGAAGCGAGAGAAATTTTCTTGGAAGAAGAGTCCGATAAACTTATTGACCTTGACGCAGTTAACGCAGAAGCCGTAGTTAGAGCGGAGCAAGAAGGTATTATTTTTATCGACGAAATTGATAAAATCGCGTCAAACAGCGGAAAGAGTGGCGCGGACGTGTCAAGAGAAGGTGTGCAACGTGATATTTTGCCCATAGTTGAAGGTAGTACCGTTCAAACCAAGTACGGCTCTGTTAGAACGGATTATATATTCTTTATCGCGGCAGGTGCTTTCCATATATCCAAAATGGACGACCTTATTCCCGAACTTCAAGGAAGATTTCCTATAAAGGTGGAATTAGAGAGCCTAACGCACGACGATTTTTGTAAAATCTTATCTCAACCCGATAACGCAATACTCACTCAATACGCCGAACTTTTAAAGGTGGATAACGTAGATATTAAGTTTACGGACGAAGCAATTGCCGAGATTGCAAAGATTGCAGAGTACGAAAACGAAACGAGCGAAAATATCGGGGCAAGACGACTTCATACCGTAATGGAACAGTTGCTTGAAGACATTTCTTTCAACGCGGACAGAACGAAACACGATATGATTGAACTTATAATTGATAAACAATACGTTCTTGAACATTTGGAAAAGACCGTAAAAACTATGAATCTTAAAAAATATATTATTTAGGAGCAAAAATGATAAACATACCAAAGGGAACTAAAGACGCTCTACCACAAGACTCTCACGCGTTTATAACGCTTGAAAATAAGGCAAGAGAAGTAGCAAGAGTTTTTAATCTTAACGAAATAAGAACACCGACGTTTGAACACACCGAACTCTTTTTAAGGGGAGTTGGGGATACGACGGATATCGTTGGTAAAGAAATGTACACCTTCTTGGATAAAGGGGATAGAAGCATAACCCTAAAACCAGAAGGAACGGCAGGCGTTGCCCGCGCTTACATTGAAAGCGGAATGGATAGAAACGCATCTTTGCCTGTAAAAATGTACTACATTACCCCCGTATTTAGATACGAAAGACCGCAGTCAGGACGACTTCGCGAACACCACCAATTCGGTGTTGAGTTGTACGGTTCACCCGAACCCCAAACGGATGCTGAAGTAGTACAAATAGCAAAGTGTGTTTTGGATAGTTTAAATATCACGGAAACCAAACTTTTTATAAACAGTATAGGTTGTCCCGAGTGCAGAAAGGTATATAATCAAGCCTTAAAAGATTTTCTTGCGGAAAACATTAGTTCAATGTGTAAAGATTGCAAGGAAAGATATGAGAAAAATCCTTTGAGAATACTTGACTGCAAAGAAGAGCATTGTAAAGCGATTAATGCAAACGCGCCCAAAATCACGGAATATCTTTGCGACGACTGTAAGGCTCACTTTGAAGGCTTTAAGGAAGCATTAAGCGAAGTTGGTATAGAGTTTACCGTAAACCCGAATATAGTAAGAGGTCTTGACTATTATACCCGTTCGGTTTTTGAGTTCGTAACGGAAAAAGATAAACTCACCGTGTGCGGAGGAGGAAGATACGACAATCTCGTTAGTATGCTCGGTGGAAAACCCACGCCCGCAGTTGGTTTTGGTATGGGACTTGAAAGACTTATGATGATAGCAGAGCGAGAGGGCGCGGATTTAGGCAAACCCAACGCTCCCAAGTTGTACGTTGCGACTTTGAGTGACGCTCAATCTTCTCTTGCTCGTAAAACTGTTTACGCATTAAGAAAGTCGGGCGTATCAGCCGAGTGCGACTTAATGAATAGAAGTTTAAAAGCCCAAATGAAGTACTCAGGAAGAATAAACGCCGAGTACGTAGTAGTTTTAGGCGAAGACGAAGCAAAATCAGGCGAGTGCGAATTAAAACGTATGGCTGACGGCGAGTGCAAAAAAGTAAAAATAGAAAATCTTGCAAAAGAATTAGCATAAAGGAGCAAAATATGGCAGTTTTCGGAAAAGTGCGCACCAAAATGTGCGGAGAATTTAGACCAAGTGATATCGGTCAAAAGGTAGTTATTTGCGGTTGGGTAGCAAAGTATAGAGATTTAGGCGGATTGTTTTTTGCCGATATTCGCGATAGAAGCGGTATCGTTCAAATTGCAATAGGCGATAACTACAAAGGTAAAACCGAAGTTAGTTCGATAAAGAACGAGTACGTAATGTGCATTGAAGGTATCGTTCAATCTCGTGGAGAGAAGAACGTAAACAAAAATATCCCGACAGGGGAAATTGAAATTGACGTAATCGACTGTGATATTTTGTCAACGGCAGAAGTTACTCCCTTTATGATAAGCGACGACGTTAACGCAAACGACGCATTAAGACTAAAATACCGTTATCTTGACCTTCGTCGTCCGTCCCTTCAAAATAATTTGATGGTTCGTCACAAAATTTGCGTGGCAACGAGAGATTACTTAAACGAAAACGGATTTTTGGAGATAGACACGCCTATTCTTGGAAAATCAACCCCCGAAGGCGCAAGAGATTATCTCGTACCGAGCCGTGTTCACCCCGGTGAGTTTTACGCGCTTCCGCAATCCCCCCAAATTTTTAAACAACTTTTGATGGTTGCAGGATACGACAGATATTATCAAATTGCAAAATGTTTTAGGGATGAAGATTTAAGATCAAACCGTCAACCTGAGTTTACCCAAATCGACTTGGAAATGAGTTTCGTTCGTGACGAAAACGACGTTATGGACTTAACTGAAGGACTTGTAAAACATATCTTTAAAGAGTGCAAGGGAATAGAGTACACCGAGCCTTTTAAACGTATGCCTTATAAAGAAGCCATGGAAAGATTCGGTTCAGATAAGCCCGATACGAGATTTGGTTTAGAACTCGTTGACTTGACCGATATAGTTAAAGATTCCGAGTTTTCCGTATTTAAAAACGCAGTAGCGGAAGGCGGAGCAGTTAGAGCAATTAACGCAAAAGGTTTTGCGAAATTTACGAGCAGAAAGGAAATTGACGCAACGGCTGAAAAGGTTAAAAACTTCGGAGCAAAAGGTCTTGCTTGGATAGCAATTCGCGAAGACGCTACGTCATCTTCCTTCTTAAAATTCTTGTCTGAAGACGAGAAAAATGCAATTTTAGAGAAAATGGGCGCAGAAACGGGAGATATTATCTACGTTGTTGCTGATAAGAGCAAAGTAGTTTATCGCGCGTTGGGCGAACTTCGTTTGTATCTTGCGGAAAAACACAATCTTTTCGATAAGTCCACTTACGACATTATGTGGATTACCGAATTCCCGCTCTTTGAATACAGCGAAGAAGAAGAGAGATTTGTAGCCGCTCACCATCCGTTTACTTGTCCCGTTGAAGAAGATTTAGTTTTGGCGGACACCGATCCCGGCGCTATGCGTGCGCGCGCTTACGACCTTGTTATAAACGGTCAAGAAGCAGGCGGTGGAAGTATTCGTATTCACGATTCCGCTCTTCAAGAGAAAATGTTTAAACTTTTGTCTTTAACGGACGAAGATATTAAAAATAAATTCGGTTTCTTCGTAGATGCCTTTAAGTACGGCACGCCCCCTCACGGTGGACTTGCTTTTGGTTTGGACAGAATGGTTATGCTACTCACAGGTACGGAAAGTATTCGTGACGTTATAGCCTTCCCGAAGGTTCAAAACGCAAGTTGCTTGATGAGTGACGCGCCGAGCGCAGTTGCGGATAAACAATTAACCGAACTCGGTATTCGCGTTGCCGAGCAAAAGGAGTAAATATGAGTGATTTTGAAAAGATAGTAACTAACGAAAACTTTGAAGAAATTATCAAAAGTGATAAAATAGTTCTCGTTGATTTTTGGGCAACTTGGTGCGGACCTTGTAGAATGTTGTCCCCCGTAGTTGAAAAAATCGCGGAAATTAATTACGGCAAACTAACGGTTGCAAAAGCCGATATCGACGAGTGCGAAAAAACGGCTTTAAGCCTTGGAATTATGTCCGTACCGACCTTAAAACTCTACGTTGACGGCGAGTGCAAAGAAACGTGGGTAGGATTCATGAACGAAACCAAATTACAAAATTTATTAAACCAATACATTGAAAAGTAAACGGAGGAAAAAACAATGGTAGATTTAAGCATTATTAAAAACGTAGACAAAGATTTGTACGAGGCTATGGCAGGCGAACTCAAACGTCAAAGAGATAACCTCGAACTTATAGCAAGTGAAAATATCGTTTCCCCTGCAGTTATGGCTGCAATGGGTAGTTTCTTCACCAATAAATACGCAGAAGGATATCCCGGAAAACGTTATTACGGCGGTTGCGTTCACATGGACACCGTTGAAGACCTTGCAAGAAACTGGGCAAAAGAAATTTTCGGCGCAGAACACGCTAACGTTCAACCCCACTCCGGCGCAAACGCTAACCTTGCAGTTTACTACGCAATGTTAACCCCGGGCGACACCGTTATGGGTATGAATCTTGCTCACGGCGGACACTTAACTCACGGAAGTAAGGTAAATATTTCAGGTAAATACTTTAACTTCGTATCCTACGGCGTGTCCCCCGAAGACGGCAAAATCAACTACGACGAAGTTAGACGCGTAGCAAAAGAAAATAATCCTAAACTTATCGTTGCAGGCGCAAGCGCGTACGCAAGAGAAATCGACTTTAAAACCCTTCGTGAAATTGCAGACGAAGTAGGCGCGCTCTTAATGGTAGATATGGCGCATATCGCCGGACTCGTTGCAGCAGGACTTCATCCGTCCCCCGTTCCTTACGCTGACTTCGTAACTACGACCACTCACAAAACTTTGCGCGGACCTCGTGGCGGTCTTATCCTTTGTAAGGCAGAATACGCCGCTCAAATCGATAAAGCAGTATTCCCCGGTATCCAAGGCGGTCCTTTGATGCACGTAATTGCTGCAAAAGCAGTTTGCTTTAAAGAAGCGTTGAGCCAAGAATTTAAAGATTATCAACTACAAATCGCAAAGAACGCAAAGGCTATGGCTGATGCTCTTGTAAAGGGTGGCGTTAATCTCGTATCGGGTGGCACGGACAACCACTTAATGCTTTTGGATTTAACTTCAAAAGGCATTACCGGTCTTGAACTTGAAACCATGCTTGACGAAGTTAACATCACGGTAAACAAAAACGCTATTCCTTTCGATACGCAAAAACCGTCCATTACTAGCGGTATCCGTATCGGTTCACCGTCCATCACTTCTCGTGGATTTAAAGAAGAAGATGCAAGAAAGGTTGGCGAACTTATCGTTAAAATTATTGACGAAAAACAAGCGGCATACGACGAAGTTAGAGCAGAAGTTAAGAAACTTTGTGAAAAATATCCTTTATACGCAAACGACATTATGTAATTTAGGATGAAAAAATGAGAAAATTTTTAGATAATAATTTATTTAAAGATATAACTATAAAACCGTATTTGACTTTCGGGGAAGACCAAAAAGTTTTCCCTGAATACAAAACGGAAGTTACGAGCGACACTTTAACGTTTAGTTACGAGTGTAAAGACTTTAGCGACAAAATCGTGCTTAAAAAAGTCCAAAGCGGAGTAGTTGCTACGAGAAAGTTTAAAAATTTAAGTAACGCCGAACTTTTTTTACACGATTTGAGTATAGCGTTTGATAATTTAGACTTTGGCGGGAAGAAGGGGGACGATTATTTTTATTCGGTAGAAAACCCGAGAATATACGAAACTTTCACCTTCCCGATTGACTATAACCGCACGGCAGACGACGTAGAAAGTTCGGAGTACGACGTTATTGCAAATAACCGTTGGGCAGATCCCGGGGTTGTGTCGGAGAGAATAAACGATAGTCCTTATCAGCCTTTCCCCGCTATACTTTTATCAAACTATAAGTCAAAGTTAGGTTTTGTGCACGGAACTCTTTGCCAAGACGTGTTTTTCCACTCCTATCTTGTGCGCCACAGCGAAAGTGGGGTAATGCTTGACTGTAGCGCGTCTTTTAAAGCGGTAAAATATCTTTCCGTTGCGCCTGGTCGCGTCCTTGTTGACGAGTGGTACGCAGGCGTAACTAACCAAGCCGACG
Organism: Clostridia bacterium; assembly: GCA_045538365.1. Taxonomy (GTDB): domain Bacteria; phylum Bacillota; class Clostridia; order Christensenellales; family RUG350; genus RGIG2224. The sequence goes on along the minus strand of JAZSRG010000134.1, from coordinate 7,956 downwards.
ATATCAATAATCTTTTTAACGGTTATACCGAAGAATTACGCAAAAAACTTGCAGGTTCTTGGGGTACGAAAGATATCAACCGTCACGAACTCGTATGGGGTTCTTGGAACGACGGACTTTTCCGTGACGTATCGCACGAAATGCTACTTAACGAAGCAAAGTCACTTAAAGAAAAATTCCCGACAGTCGAGTGGTTTCAACTTGACGACGGGTACGCTAAATTCCACGCTACAAACGACGAAAACACGGCGGCTCACGGCATAGGCGTGGCGTACGCAGGTGACGAAGGCGTGGACTTTAATAAATTCCCCGAAGGACTCAAAAAATACGCTGACGACGTAAGAGCAACGGGCTTTAATCCTGCTATTTGGATAGGCGGATATACGGATAAAAAGGCAGCGGTTTACCGCGATCACCCCGATTGGTTTATAAACTACGATTATAGACTTAAAAACGCAGGCGCGTTTGACTTTAGCGTAAAAGAAGCGCGTGACTTTTTAAGTTCGGGACTTGATATGTTCTTAAACGAATTTGGTTTTGAAGCCGTAAAACACGACTTTTGGAGTTATCAGTTCGAAACGAGCGGTGACTTTTATAGAAACCTTGATAAATCAGGTTACGAATACCGTGATTGGTGGTGTTCGGAGATGCGTAAACGCGTTCCCGAATACGGATATTTAGAGTCTTGTTGCGACTTGGCTCAAGGTAACCCGTTCTTAGGAAAGTATTTCAATAACTACCGTTACGGCATAGACGTGGCAGCGGGCAAGTGGGATAATATAAAAGCAACTATTCAATGGGGTACTGCTTGTATGTCCACTCACACTGGGGACTTGTACGTGCCGAATAGCGACTCGATAGGACTTTTCCCCGCGCTCACTTTCGACGAGTTTTTATACTGGACGAACCACGTACTTATTACGAGATCTATGGTTGAACTCGCAGGACTTTATACTAAAAAAGACGCGGATAAAAAACGCGTTGAAGTGTTACGCAAAGCCACTTGTTGTATAAATAACGGCGATAACGCCTACTTTGCAAACTTTGATTATAGAAAGAGCGGAAAAGTAGTTCCCGAACTCGTTTACATAAACGATTCCTTCTTCTCGCTTGACAAAAACGAAGTTTTACCTTGTAAAACGGTGGCGGTATTCAATCCTGACGAAGAAGAAAAGACTGTTACCTTTGCTTTGTCTGACTTGGGACTTAGCGGAGAATATTTTGTAACTGACGTTTGGGGCGGGGAAACGGTAAAAATTTCAGACAAACTTGAAACCAAACTACGTCCCCACGCATCCGCGCTTTACTCTATAAATAAGATAGTAGATAAGGCTATTTTGGATAGCGACCTAAAACTTGATAACGTAAAAGCCGAAGGCAACGCTTTGACTTTCTCTATTCCTTACAAAAGAGAAGGAGAAATTAAGTTTGCAAGCGATATAAAGAGCGTAAACGTTAAAGAAGGCAAAGGGGAGATAGAAGGAAACACCTTAAAACTCTCCGCTAAAGAAAATTGTATAGTAGAGATTACTTTTTAAACAAAGGAGTACATATATTATGAAAGAAAATTATATGATTTGTAATTGTAAGCAAGTAAGTTACAACGATATCGCAAACGCGTTAGACACTTTAGACAAATTCGACGACGTTTTAAAAGCCTTTGAAGAAGTTCAAAAAGTAACCCATTGTTCAACGGGTTGCGGTGGCTGTCATCAAAAAGTTTTAGATACCATATCCGAAATTATGATGGCGTAAACAAAAACTAAAAGCACTCTTTCGAGTGCTTTTTTTACGCGAATTTTTGCGAGTTGTTGCAAGTAAAAAAATATTGTGTTATACTAAATATATAACAACGAAGTGGAGAGAAAAATGGCAAAGAAAATAAGTGAACAAACAATCAAAGAACTCAAAGAATATTTTGCAACCTTTTTAAAAGACGCAAAGGCTCATATTAAATGAGCGACGGACGATAAGATTAGGGATATACAAAACACTATTCGCGTAGAAAATAATAAAGGAACGTTTTGGGGACACCCTGAAATTTTAGCAAGATACGAAAGACAGGAAGACGAAGTTTACGAGTGGGTGGATAAGAGTTTAGCAAGATTAGAAGAGAAAAAGGCAGAGTTTAAATTTATGATTGATTTGATGCGCTCATCTAAATTTACGGAACAAAATCATGGAACTGTTACGGTATTCAATTTTCATAAAGCGACGGTTGAAACCCTTCCTGCTGAAAATAAAAATTTGTTCTTTGTGAGAATAATAGGTTACAATATCACGTACGGTAGATATCCTGCATATTTTTATGCAGAAAAAGCAAAAATTGTTTTTGAAATTGCTTAAATAAAGGAGAAAATATGAATAATGAACTTTCCCGCCAAGCAAGCGCGGTGATTGAAGAACTCATAGACAAGGCTAAACTAAAAAGCGGAGATATAGTTGTCGTAGGTTGTTCGACGAGTGAGATAATAGGGGACAAAATAGGTACTAATTCCAGTCCCGATACTGCAAAAATCGTCTTTGAAGCAATATACGACTACGCGAAAGAAAAGAATATTTATATTGCGGCTCAATGTTGTGAGCACCTAAACCGCGCCATAGTCGTGGAGAAAAATGCCGTTCCGTTTTTAGAAAAGGTCAACGTTATTCCCCAGCCGAAAGCAGGGGGCTCTTTTGCAACGCAAGCGTATTTGCATTTCCGTGAGCCCGTAGTGGTTGAAGAAATTAAGGCTGATGCCGGCATAGATATCGGTAACACCTTGATAGGTATGCACCTTAAAAAAGTAGCAGTACCGTTAAGGCTTTCAAACAACAAAATTGGCGAAGCAAACGTAGTTGCTGCCCGCACTCGTCCAAAATTCGTGGGTGGTGTTAGAGCCGTGTACGACCAAGAACTTTTATAGTTAGGTTCTGTACAATCTCTGACTGATTTTCGTCACGGACGACTAGTACCGCCCCTACAACGGACAGGGGGACGCAATCTCTACACGGTCACGTACAAAAAGTCACAAAAAGAAAGCCGTTCGAAAGAACGGCTTTTTATTTTATTCATTTGCGCATTTGTGCATAATCTCAAGGGCTGTTATCCATTTGATAGTGTGGCGCGGATTTTCAAGGACAACTCTAAAAATCTCTTGACCGTCTTGCAAATCAAAACACTTTCCCGGTTTAAAGGGGAGTGTTGGGAAAGATTTTACGGGGAAAGATTTATATACGTCTTGTCCTTTTAGATTGCCTTTTATAGTAAATTCCGTGTTGTTTAATATAATTTCGCATTGTCCTGCGGGCACGAATTTGCCTTTTTCTATAAGTTGAATAGTAGCGTTAGACGAAATCGTGTAATCTGCGTTTGCAAGTATAATTTTATTAAGAGAGTTTTTAAGTTCTCTGTACCACTCGACGACGGTGTCGTGGATAATATCCTTTTCTCCGTGTGGCTCGAATAGTCCGTAAGTGTTGGCTTTGACAGAATATCCGCATTTTGAGCACATTAGTTTGTTGCCGTCAACTTCTATAGAAAACTCGCTCTTACAATGAGGACAACCGAACAAAATATTTTGAAGTCCGTCAACGTTGTCACCCTTTTTGTGCGGAATCATTGCTTGTTTTTGATATTCGTACTCGTCAAAAGACAAGTTTTTGTCAATCAGTTTTTGCAATTCGTCAGGCGTAGTCGTTTTTAACTCTTCTTTTGATACGAGTTTGGTGGCGTTAAGTACGATTTTTCCACGTCTAACTCCCTTTCCCCATTTGGGTTTAGTGAGATAACTTCCTTGTATGTGGATAGTATATACGTCGCTGTTAAACCATTTGACTACCTTACCCGTTGCAGGGGGAATAGGCGTGCCTTCGCCCGTTGCCGTCATAAGTCCTGCAGGGAAGAGTATAAGGGGCATATCGTTATCAACCACTTCTTTCATTTTTTTCATATCAGTCATAGAAGTTTGGAATTGGTTTTTAGATATTGCTCTAACGCCGTTTATCAAGGGTTTTATGGGCATTGTTTGATAAAACGCGCTTGATATCACGAAATGCGCGCGACGGCGAACAGCCACGCAAGTCGTAAAAAAGTCTATAATAGACGGGTGATTAACGAGTACCACGCAACCGCCTTTCGTGCCTTTAAGTTCGTTTTTTTCTACTTTTAAGTTAAATTTTAGTTTAGCAACCACTTTGCACGCAAAATAAAATAACTTATATAGAAAATAATTCGGTTTTTTAAATTTTTTAGTTTTCATATTTTAATTATATCATATTTTCCCTAAAAAAACAATACCCATTTTTGCATTAAAAAAGCACTCTTTCGAGTGCTTTTCTTATCTTAACGCTTTTGCTTGGTTGTGGCGTGGCTCAACCGATACTTCGGTAACCGTTGCTCCAACGTAGCCTTTTTCCGTCAATAATTTGGACGGCAACAACAATCTTTCCGCATAGTCGGGGAGATAGTTTACGTAGTCGGAGTAGAAGTATTGTTCGTGAATCAAGATTTCTACAAATCCACCGTTTCCCGGTCTTTCGCTAGCATCCATAATCTCCTTTACTACGTCTTCAAGCGTTCCGATATTTGCTACGCTGTCCGCTTTTGCAAAAATCATATCTTCGGACTTATCGTACCAAAAATCACGGGCGTGTAAGTGCTCCATTTCGGGTTTTGAGAAATAATACGAGCAATACGGTTCGCCACTTCCGTCGGGGTTGGGGTCAAAGTAGGCAACCAAGGTTCTAAAACCTAAAGCACGAAGACCTTTTACACAATCTCTATTTGCTTCGCCCCAATGTACGGTAGTAGCGTCGCTCAAAACTTCTACACCTGCAAAACGAATGATTTCGCGAACTATTCGCACGCAGTCTGCCGTGATTTTTTCACGAGTTGCAAACCGATAAGGCTTGTCGGGAAACTCGGAGTATGCGTGGAAAGAGAGTTTTAACCAATCAGCGTTAGCGCGAAACTCGTCCTTGAATTTGTCCGTCATCATAGAGAGATTGAAGTATTCGCGTGGGTTTGCAAAAAGGGAACGAGCCTTGTCGTCAAACTCGTAGAAAAGGTTGATATGTGCTACCGCACCGTATAAGTCGTGAGCCTTCTTGAAAACGGCAAGGTAGGGGTTGTCGAAGATAGACGTGTAAACGTCTTTATTTTTAGTCAAGTCGTGAAGAAAGATAATATTGTCGTCAGAAGACAGTCTGTATTTTTTAACGTTGTCGAAGATACAAAACGCGGTGATGATTTCTTTTTCTCCCGTCGTTTTGTTTTCGCAAACCAATGCGTTGCGATATCCGTTTAATGGCACGATTGCGGTGTATTTGCCGTCGTTTTCGGTGCATTTTATATTGTTAACGTATAACTCTTGATTTTTGTCGCATTGTACGTTAACTTCTACCATCAATTCGTTATTTACAAGGTTTCCGTCAAAAGTGTTCAAAAAATCTCCGTCAGTCGGAAACAAAAATTTAATATTGGACATAGCATACTCCTAATTGTATTTTTTTTGATTATATCAATATAGCAAAAAAAGGTCAATGCAAAAAATGTAATTCCATAAAAAAGTATAAATTTTGTGTACGAAAATGCATCTTGATATTGAAAAACTGCTTTATTAGTGCTATAATGATTTTGAGGTGGAAATATGAACATCAATGAAATTTCACAAAAACAGTCCAAACTTATGGCGCAGGCGTACGAATATATTCGCAAAAACCCTGAAACCGCTTACGTTGAGTATAAAACGGACGCGTATATGAAAGAAGAGTTTAAAAAACTCGGCTATATCGTCGAGCCGTTTGATAAAATTACGGGTTTTACCGCTACTTTTGATACGGGAAGAGAGGGCAAAACGTTAGGTCTTTTTGCCGAACTCGATAGCGTTGTGAACCCGGCTCACCCCGAGTGTGATAAAGAAACGGGCGCGGTACACGCGTGCGGACACGATTTTCAATGCGCAAGTCTTTTGGGGGTAGCGTCAGTTTTAAAAAATCAAAAGATAGACGGGCTTTCGGGCAAAATTAAGTTTATCGTCGTGCCTGCAGAAGAAGGATTTAATATAGATTTTAGGCGTGAACTTATAAAAAAAGGCGTTATCAAATATCCGTCGGGAAAACAAGAACTTATAGGCCGTGGAATATTAGACGACGTTGATATAGGTTTTATGAACCATATAATTTGCAGGGAAGAAGGCGCTTATTTAGTCCCGGGCGAAAACGGTTTAGTTCGTAAATCCGTTACTTTTTTGGGCAAATCGGCTCACGCGGGTATAAATCCGTCGGACGGAATTAACGCTTTGTACTCGGCTAATCTTGCGTTGTCCGCAATTAACAATTTAAGAGAAACCTTCCGCGAAGAAGACCATACAAGGGTACACCCGATTATAACCAAAGGCGGGGACGCCGTTAACACCGTACCGAGAGAAGTAAAGTTGGAGTCTTACGTTCGTGGCGCAAATTTTAATGCAATCAAAAAAACTAACGATAAAGTAAATAGAGCAATAGCAGGCGCGTGTCTTTCTATGGGCGCAAATGCAAAAGTCGTGGATATTCCGGGCTCTATGCCACTACTTAGCAGTAAACCGCTTTTGCTGGCGACGGAAAAGGTTGCAAAAGAACTTTTGGGAGAGGAAAGAACGCACAACACGGGCGTGTGGAGTACGGGCTCGACGGATATGGGGGATATCTCCGAGATTATGCCTGCAATAATGTGCTCAATTGGTGGGGCAACGGGTAGTTTGCACGGAGAAGATTATAGACTGCCAAATTACGCGGACGTTTGCGTGCAAAGTTGCGCTTTACAAGTCGGACTTATTATAGAACTCCTTAAAGACGACTGCAAGATAGCAAACGAGATAATAGAGAATACCCCCGTAGCCTTTAAGTCAAAAGAAGAATATCTTAACTTTTTAGATTCGTTCTTTATGGAAAAAGAACTCGTAAACTACAAGTCGGACACAAGTTTTGAGATAAATATTAAATAACAAAAAAAGGAGCAAATTCTTATGAACTTGCTCCTTTTAGTTTGCTATGATTACTTTATCATTTCAATAAGTTTTCCAAGAACGGGCTCGAATTTTGCGCCGTACCAATGGTTGTCTTCTTCAGCCGTTGCTTTTATACACTCCATAGTGTAGTCCGCTGCGATTTTTGCGGAATTATAGGCGGACTTTCCGTTTACGAGCGCGCCGACGAAAGCAGATGCGTATATATCTCCCGTGCCGTGGCAACTGTTAGGAAGTTTTTCGTGTTCGTAATATATGTATTCGCCGTTTTCAAAAACTACTACGCCCGTATAACCTTCACGGAAAGAAATACCAGTTAAGATTACGTTCTTTGCGCCAAGAGCGATAAGTCCTGAAATAAGCGCGTCAACGTAGGCTTTGTCATACACGGTTTTGTATGGAATATCAGTTAGCATACACGCTTCCGTGATATTGGGCACTACGTAGTCCGCAAGAGATACGAGTTTAGCCATACATTTTACAAATTCCGAGTCAAAGCCGGGGTAAAGTTTGCCGTTATCCGCCATAGCCGGGTCAATGATAACGGGAGCGTTTTCCTTTTTAGTTGCTTTTATAATATCAATTACGTAATCTATTTGTTTACTGCTTCCAAGGTATCCCGTGTAAATGCCGTCGAAGAAAATATTTTCTTTTTGCCAATGCGCGCAAATATCGGGCATATCGTCCGTTAAGTCACGGAAAGTATAACCCGAAAAACCTGCCGTATGCGTGGATAAAACTGCGGACGGCAAAACTGCGGTTTCCACTCCGCACGCCGAAATTACGGGAAGGGCAACGGTTAAGGAACATTGTCCAACGCAAGATATGTCTTGAATAGTTAAAACTCTTTTATACATTGTATAAACCTCTTTACATTTTAGTTTTTTTCCATTATAATACGATTGTGATATTATGTAAATAATCAAAATTGGAGTATTTTATATAACCAGATGAAAGAGAAGAAGTA
>JAZSRG010000024.1:0-7624 GCA_045538365.1 Clostridia bacterium | reverse complement strand
TTTGACAAAAAGAAAAAATTTTGTTATCATTTAATCGATATATAACAAGTGTTATATAAAGGAGAGGTTATGCCACCGAGAACAAAAGTTAAAAGGGAAGATATTATAGATTCCGCCGTTAAAATCGTTAGAGAGCGTGGGTGGGGCGCGATAAACGCAAGGGATATTGCCAAAAGTTTGAATTGCTCTACTCAACCGATTTTTTGGAATTTTAAGAATTTGGACGAATTGAAGTTTGAAGTTATAAAGCGCGCTGAAAAAATTTACCAAAAATATATACAAAGAGAGATAGAAAAAGGGGAATACCCCGAGTACAAGGCGAGCGGTATGGCGTATATAAGGTTTGCAAAGGAAGAAAAGGAACTTTTTAAACTGCTTTATATGAGAGATAGAGCAAGCGAGAGTATAGAGCCAACCCCCGAACTGAATAATCAAATGGAAGATATAGTTCACAAAAACACGGGGCTTGACGGGGAGAAAAAGAAACTTTTTCATTTTGAAATGTGGGCGTTCGTGCACGGAATTGCTACTATGTTTGCGACCAATTTCGTGGATATGGAGTGGGAGATAGTGTCTAAAATGCTAACCGACGCTTACGAAGGACTTAAAAAACGATATGAAATGGAGTAAAAAATGGAGATAATAAAAACCGTAAACTTAACTAAAAAATATAAAGACGTTGTAGCCGTTGATAACCTAAATTTGTCCGTTTTTAAGGGGGAGATTTTCTCTTTGCTCGGTGTAAACGGGGCGGGGAAGACCACGACCATAAAAATGTTATCCACCTTAACCCGACCAACGTCGGGGACGGCGTATATCAAGGGTAACGACGTGGTAACGCGCTCAAGCGCGGTTAAAGAGATAATTGCCTTGTCCCCACAAGAAACGGCGGTTGCGCCCAAACTTACGACGAAAGAAAACTTGGAGTTTATTTGTGGAATTTACGGCTTTTCAAAGGAAAAAACGCAGTCAAAAACTAAAGAGTTGACCGCCCTTTTAGGACTTGAAAAGGTATTAGACAAAAGAGCAGACAAACTATCGGGTGGCATGAAAAGACGTTTGTCTATAGCGCTGTCCCTTATTAGCGAACCCGAAGTGCTCTTTTTAGACGAGCCGACTTTGGGGCTTGACGTTTTGTCCAGAAGCGAGTTGTGGGACTTGATTTTGTCCTTAAAAGGGCGCGTTACCATAATTTTGACCACGCATTATATGGAAGAAGCCGAGCATCTTTCCGACCGTATCGCTATAATGAAGGAAGGAAAACTTTTGTTCGTTGGAAAAAGTCAAGAGATAAAAGAGATTGCAGGGGAAGAGAACTTTGAGCAAGCATTTATCAAGATAGTAAAGGGGGATAAAAAATGAGAGCGTTAATTTTTGCAAAAAGAAACACCAAAGAAATTTTACGTGATCCCTTAAACTTGGCGTTTGGGCTTGGTTTTCCTATATTGCTACTTGCCTTGCTTTCTGCAATTCAAGCAAATATTCCCGTGCCACTTTTTGAAATTTCTCATTTAACGCCCGGAATAACGGTGTTTGGCGCATCTTTTCTAACCTTGTTTTCGGCAACGCTTATAGCAAAGGATAGGGGGAGCGCGCTATTTCAAAGACTTTACACCACACCGCTAAAAGCAAAAGATTTTATTATGGGTTACGCTTTGCCAATGCTTCCTATTGCCCTTTTACAATGCGCTATTACCTACCTTTTTGCTTTTATTTTAGGGCTTGTACCTACCGTAAACGTTTTGTTTGCCGTGATTTTCATTATTCCCGTGGCTCTTTTTAACGTGTCCCTTGGTTTACTTTTTGGAAGTGTCTTGACGGACAAGCAAGTGGGTGGTGTTTGCGGAGCGTTGCTTACCAACCTTTCCGCTTGGCTGTCGGGCACTTGGTTTGATTTAGCCTTGGTCGGCGGAGTTTTTGAAAAAATCGCTTACTTTTTACCTTTCGCGCACGCAGTTGATATGGAAAGGGCTGTGCTCTTAGGGGATTTTGCTAATGCCTTACCGCATTTTGTTTGGGTTTTTGGGTATGCAGTTATATTCTTTTTTGTTGCCGTGCTTTTGTTTTTAAGACAAATGAAAAAGTAGAAAGGAACGGATAGGTTTAATTATCTTGACTTAAACTCTCTTTTAGGTGTATAATAAAAATATTAAGACAAAAAGGAGAAATTATGCTTCCAAATCCAATTTTGATTATAATTCCCGGCAAAGTGGAAATTTATATGTACGGCTTAATGATTGCGTTAGGCTTACTCGCTTGTTTCGGGGTTTTGTTCTTTTTTGCTAAAAAAAGGGGACTTTCAAGTCAGTTAGTTGACTTTATTTTCACGGCAGGCGCTGTATCTATTGCGATAGGTTTTCTTTTTGCAGCCCTATTCCAAGCAACTTACAACTATATCGAAAACCCGTCCGCAGGATTTCGTTTCGGTGGAATAACCTTTATCGGCGGTCTTATCGGCGGTGTTATCGCGTTTATTGCATCTTACTTTATCTTTGGTAAAAAATACGGCAAACTTTGGGACATCACGGAAATTGCGCCTTGCTGTATATTTATTGCCCACGGCTTTGGCAGACTCGGTTGTTTCTTTGCAGGGTGCTGTTATGGTAAAATTACCGATTCTTCCCTTGGTATGGTTTTCGGTCCTCACGTAGAAGGCGGGGCAGCGGTTTATCCGACCAACCTTTATGAAGCAATTTTCTTGTTCATAATGTTTGGCGTGGTAACTTATTTGTATTTGACCAAAAAGTCAAAGCACAACCTTGCTATCTATCTTATAAGTTACGGTATTTTCCGTTTCTTTATCGAATATATGAGAGGGGATCACAGAGGCGGTTTTATCCCCGGACTTTCTCCTTCTCAATTCTGGTCCATACTTATGGTAGTAGCAGGTATCGGTCTTATCCTTTTCCACTATTTCGTGAAACCTAAACTTGCCGAGAAAAAAGCGCAAAAACAGGCGTAACTATGAAAGAAAAGGTAAATTTTAACTTTAAACTTGATAATTTTTCCAAGCAAGCCTTCGTGGAGTCGTTTGGCAAAATAAAAGACGAAGGAGAGATTCCAACTTGTTGGAAGTCTTACACTCCGCCGAAAGATAAACGAAAAAAGAAAAAATAAAACGAAAGAGAGCAAATCGGATAGAGTGCTCTCTTTTTTTGTGAAGTTTTGTTATCAACGTAGTTTTAGCGCGCTAAAAGGCTCTTATGTCCCCTATAAAGAAGATGGCAAGCGTGCCCGGGCCCGAGTGTGAGCCTATAACGGGACCGATTTCCCCTAAAATTATTTCTGTGTCGGGGAGTTTGGCTTTGAGTTTTTCTATAACGAAATTAGCATCGTCTATACAGTCCGCGTGGCTTACGAATATCTTTTTATACTTTCCGCTAAATTTTTCTATTGCCATATTCGTGAGTTTTATAAGAGAGTTTTTACGTCCCAAGGCTTTACCGCCCATAGTTAGTTTGCCCGTGGTATCGACGTAAAGCATAGGCTTGATTTTAGCAATATTGCCGATAATTGCGGTGGACTTGGAAATTCTACCCCCTGCCGCAAGATATTTTAAGTTGTCAACGGTAAAAAGAAGATTGAGATTATCGCGAATATCTTCAAGGAAAGAGTAGGTTTCGCTTATAGATTTTCCTTCGTCCCTTTCTTTTGCGCACAAGTCCACGAGAAGTCCTTCCCCCGTGCTTTCGCATTTACTGTCTAATACGTAGATTTTGTTTTGGTTTTTGGCGTTCAGTTCTTGCGCTACGCGAACGAGATTGTCGTACGTTCCCGAACACGCTTTTGCAAAGGCTATATGCAAAACGTCTTGACCAGACTTTAAAAGTTTTTCAAAATGCTCCCTTGCCGTTTCTTCGTTAACCATAGAAGTGGAAGTTTTTGCGCCTTCGCGCATTTTGTTATAAAAAAGAGTGTGCGGCAAATTTTTGCCCGAGCCCCCGCCAAAGACTTCGCCGTCCACGATATATTCCATATCAATAACGTGAATATTGCGGGATAAAGTATAGTCCAAACTCAAGTCGCAAGTGGATTCCGTAGATATAATAAAATTTGACATAGTATCTCCTTAATTCGTGGCTTACGTTTAATCTTGTTTTAAAAACAAATATTTTCGTAGCCCAAAACTTACCGTTACATTATATCAAAGGGGAAAAGAAAAGTAACCCTAATGTTACTCGGCGCACTCTCACGTCAAAAATTGCACTCTCATACCGTGAGAATAGGCAAAAATCGTTGACAAAAAGGTCAAAATCAAATATCATATAAGTATGAACGAAATGGATATAAAACAAAATTTTTCAAAAAACCTTTCAGTTCTCAGAAAGTCGAGAAATATGACTCAAGCCGAACTTGCCGAAAAACTTAATTATTCGGACAAGTCTATTTCCAAGTGGGAGCGCGGGGACGTGTTGCCCGATATCACGACGTTTAAGATGATAGCGGACTTTTTTGGGATAAAGGTGGATGAACTTATAACGGCGGATAAACGACGTGAGATGAGCCAAAACGGTAAGCGCGCGCTTATAACCTCCCTTTCTTGCGCGTTAGTTTTCTTTATAGCAACGCTTGCCTTACTTTTTTATTCGTCTTTCCGTGATTTTGAGTACGCGTGGTTGTTTTACGTTTACGCCGTGCCTATTTCGTGTATAATTCTTATAATTTTTACTTCGAAATGGTTTTCCACTTTATCCACAATGATATCGGTGTCGGGACTTGTGTGGTCGCTCGGTGTGTCCGTGTATCTATCCGTTTTACTTTTTGCGCATGTTAATCTTTGGTTTATTTTCGTAGTGTGCGCAGTTTTTCAAGTGCTCGTGCTTATTTGGTTTAAACTACTTGACAGAGCAAAAAAAGAAAGAGAAGAGAGTGAAAACGCAGAGTAATTCTGCGTTTTGTGTTTTATGCAAAGGAGATAAAATGCTTTTTAAAATTGTAAACGGCGCAGTTTACCTTGGGGCTGAAACCGTTTTAGAAGAAATCAATTTTGAAATAAAAGACAAAGAAAAGATTGCTATCGTCGGTCGAAACGGCGCGGGTAAATCTACTCTTTTGCGTGTAATTACGGGGGAGATAGAACTTAGCGAAGGTATAGGGGAAGAGAAGAAAAACCTAATATCGTCCGGCGCGCCCGTGATAGGTTATCTTAAACAAAACGCTTTTGAAGACGAGTCGGCTACTATGATGGACGAAATTCTTCACGCGTACGACGACGTTTTAGCGTGCGAGAAAGAAATGGAGAAACTCTCCCAAAAACTTTTGGTTGACCAAAGCGAAAGTACCATAAAAGCGTACTCCGATATTTGCGAAAAGTTTGAGTTTTTGGGCGGATACGTTTACAAAAAGGAATACGAGTCCGCTATAAAGAAATTTGGTTTCACGGAAGAAGATAAAATAAAGCCTATTGCAGAGTTTTCGGGTGGACAAAGGACGAGAATAGCGCTTATTAAACTTATTTTGTCCCGTCCTGATATACTTTTACTCGACGAGCCGACCAACCACCTTGACATAGAAGCCATTGAGTGGTTGCAAGACTACCTTAGAAACTATAAAAAGAGTATCGTACTCGTGTCGCACGACCGTATGTTTTTGGACAAAATCGTAAACGTTGTGTACGAAATTGAGTACGGCGCGACTACGAGATATAGCGGAAATTACACGGCTTTTCAAAGGCAAAAAAAGGAAAATTACGAAAAACAACTTCGTGACCACGAAGCCCAAAGCCGTGAGATAGACAGACTTCGTAAAATTGCCGATAGATTCCGTTATAAGCCGACCAAAGCGTCCATGGCTCTATCTAAACTCAAACAAATCGAGCGTATGAAGGTGATAGACGCGCCAAACCGCTACGACTTAAAGACCTTCCACGCAAATTTTCAGCCGATAGAAGAGAGCGTGCGCGACGTGCTTTTAGTCAAGGATTTGGAAGTGGGATATAGCGCTGGAAACGTGCTTGCAAAACTCAATTTTTCCGTTACCCGTGGGGAAAAGATAGGTATAATCGGTGGAAACGGCATAGGAAAGTCCACTTTTTTGAAAACTTTGGTGGGAAAAGTGGAAAAACTCGGCGGAACTTTTCTCTTTGGCGTACGCACGACTATTGGTTACTTTGACCAACAAATGGCGCATAAAGAGAGTGAAAAGAGCGTGTTCGACGACTTTTACGACTCTTTCCCGTCCCTTAACGAAACCGAAGTTAGAAATTCGCTTGGAGCGTTCGGCTTTTCGGGGGAAGACGTGTTTAAACCCGTGTCCGTACTGTCGGGCGGGGAAAAGGTTCGTCTTGCGCTATGTAAAATTTTCAAAAAACGCCCCAACGTTTTAATTTTCGACGAGCCGACCAACCACATGGATATAGTGGGTAAGGAAACGCTTGAAGATATGCTCGTAAATTACACGGGGACGGTTTTAATCGTGTCCCACGACCGTTATCTTATAAACAAGGTGTCGGACAAAATCTTGGCTTTTTCCGAGCAAAACGCAAAGTTTTACGACTGCGGATATGAAGAATATCTTGAAATTCGCGATAGAGAAAGGGCTGAAAGTGAGATAAAAGTAGTCGAGAAAAAAGAAAAAACGGCAAAAACGTACTTTAACCCCTTAAAAGAGCAACAAAAACGACAAAACCGTATCAAAAAACTTGAAACTTTAATATCGGAAAAAGAAAACGAAATAAAGATAGAAAACGATAAACTTTTACAAGAAGAAATTTATACGGACTACAAAAAATGTGAAGAAATTCAATCGAAAATTGCTAAACTCAACGGCGAACTTGAAAGTTTAGAAATGGAATACCTTGAATTGAACGAAGAATAAAACCGTAGGGCGGGGGCTTGCTCCCGCCGTTTTTATTTAAAAAAAGATTTTTCAGAATATAGTTGGTCTTCTTGCCAACGGGCTGGGTTCTCATAAATATAATTTTGTGTTTCAATTAAATCTTGATTCTTGCGGATAACGTGTTCATAAAACGACGTTTGAAACAATTTTTCATTAAGTCCAAAATTTTTACATTTTTTTGTCGTCAAAGATTTATAAGCACAAATGATATTCATAACCGTAGGGCGGGGGCTTGCTCCCGCCGTTTCGTTGTTTAAAATAAGAATTATATGAATATGATTTGGCATAATTACAAAGGAATCAATAACGCAAGGAAATCTTTCTTCAAGCAAAAATAATTCTTCTTTAGCAATTTCCCCAAAAGAAGAATATTCCACTTCGGCGGGAGCAAGCCCCCGCCCTACAATACGCGAAAATAGACATTTTCTGTTTTGCGTGCATATCGTTATGAAATATGCGCCTGACGAACTGTAATCAAAATTTTTTAAACGTGGGTGTTTTCTTTTTTTGAAATCTTTTTCCATAATTTTTTGTATAAAAAGCGACCAAAACGGTCGCTTTTGCTAATTTTTAAGGATATGTCACAATAAATGGTTGAGAATTTAGGTAACAAAATCGGAGAAAAACGAAGAGGTTACGAGGGAGCGTACTTGGAGAGTACGTGACTAAGTAAGATATGAAGTGTTTCGAACGCATTTTTTGCCTAAAAATCAACCGGAGATTGTGTCAGAGCCGTTTTTAAACAAATCTATCAAGGTTTTTTCTACAATGGTGCGCATAACGGGGT
>JAZSRG010000033.1:0-1500 GCA_045538365.1 Clostridia bacterium | reverse complement strand
CCTTTACAGTCGTCATACTAACGCTTTGGTTGAAAGAAATAATGCAAGATTTTTGAAGGTCAACCGCGCTTTCGTACACGTTTGCATTTTTATCTATCGGGGCAACGATAACTTCCACCCCTTTTTGTTTTGCGTACTCTAAAAAAGGCGAAAAGTTGGTTTTATCCCCCGACGTACAAACCGTTCCGCTGTGGTAAGTTACTACTATCACGGCTTTTGGTTTTTTGTTTTCAAAATCAAAATAGGTGAAGTCAAGTAATGAGCGCGAGTGAACGACCATTATATCCGAACACATTTTATATCCACCGAAAACCTTTTCTCTCAAATCAAAGTTTTCAGGAAGGTTTTGTGGCTTAAACTTTTTGCCTTTTTGCTCCCCAAAATATTGTCCCGCTAAACTATCTACATATCCGTCGAACTCGCGCGTGTTCATCACCCTACTCGCTAAATGAATTTTAGGATTTTCGCCTATGTTTTTATAAGCCACGAACACCCCTTTGTAATTTGTATTTTCAATAAAACGAACGGCGGACAGAAAATTTATAAGCCCGTTGCTTCTTTCGTCCGATAATGGATACGCCGAACTTACCAAAACGACGGGGATTGAAACAAACAAAACTAAAGACAAATAATTTGCCGTATACGTCAAAGTGTCCGTCCCGTGAGTTAAGATAACGCCGTCGTACGCCGTCACGTCTATATCTTTTATATACTCAACGATTTTATATAGGTCACTTTCCTGAACGTTTTCGCTATGCATATTTAACACGGAAAAACAGTCGTACTCTACGCCTTTTATTTCTTTCTTTGCCAAATCTATAAGCAAACTATTTTGAGTTGAATCGACCTTTACGCTCGTTTGGTCTTTTTTTGAGCCTATCGTCCCACCCGTAAATAATACGCAAATTCTTTTTTTCATCTTACACCTTAGTTTAAAAAAGCACCGCAAACGTTTATGCGGTGCAAGTTGAAAATTATTCTTCTTCGTCTTCTTCGTTTTCTTCTTCATCTTCGTCGTACTCTTCGTCGAAATCTCCGTCAAGCACTTCAAAATCGTCTTCAAAGTCGTCCCCAACCATATCGTTATCGGGGTTGTTATCGTCGTCGAAAGATTCGTCTTCGTCGTCCCACTCTTCGTCTTCAAGTTGAGAAAGAGAAGACAACTCGTCGTCCGTTTCATCCGTCGGCTCGTCAATGTACTCTTTGAGCCAACTTTCTTCGTTATCGTTATCCATAGTTTCGTCAACTTCAACTTTGTCCGATTTTTCCGCCAAACATTGTTCGCACATTTCTTCGTTAGACGCTATATAATTTTGTTTACAAATGGGACAAAGAACGAGTCCTTCGTCGTCAAACGAATCGGACAAAAGCGTTGCTCCGTCCATTTTAAGTTCGGCTTTGCATACGTCGCAAAGTTTTTGACTTTTCTCTATCCAGTTAAGGTCACATCTGGGACATTTAATATATTCCATATCCTAACTCCTTATATCCTTTTGCTTT
>JAZSRG010000111.1:0-4779 GCA_045538365.1 Clostridia bacterium | reverse complement strand
TCGGCAACTAAATAAATCCTTACGGATTTGTGATATTCGTCTAATGACGAGCGAGATTGCCTTACGGCAGTTATATTCGCCTTACGGCGAGTTAAGGATTTATTTAATATAACTTCTTCGAGAGAAATATAAGAACCTGCTGAAACAGAACCTTGAATTTTTCTCTCGAAAAATATAACGCAAGAATTATCTTGCATATCACTTTTAGCCACACGGCTAAAAATATAACTTTTTTATTTTAAAATTTTGTGGATAAAGAAAAGCCCACCATATTTTGCTTTTTGCAAAGTTTTGTGGGCTACACTTTTGTATTAAATTAAAATTCTCTTATAGGAACGCCCTAATGCGGACTTTCGTTTTTAGATTTTACTTTATAAACTTTCTATATCCTTTGCCGTATTTTAGGGCTTGGGACACTCTTGCAATGGTTGCGGACGAGATATCGAGTTCTTCTTGTATTTGGGTGTAGGTTTTGCCTTCTCGTATGAGTTCCACAGCCTTTATTCTTTGCGCCATTTGCTCAATTTCTTTGTTCGTGCAAAGGTCTTTTAAAAACTCGTCAACCCCGTCAACCGTATCAATTTGGGCGATTATTTCATAAAGTCTTGCTTTAAGTTCTTGTACGTTGTCGCTCATATCTCTTCCTCCGATTTAGCAAGAAATGCTCTTGTTAAGGGGCTTTTGGGGTTATCAAAGACTTCTTCGGGCGTGCCCACTTCTTCTATAATGCCGTTTGCCATAAATATGATTTTATCGGATACGTGTTTTGCAAATTCCATTTCGTGGGTAACTATAATCATAGTTCTGTCACTTGATTTTAGTTCCTTTATTGCGCGCAAAACTTCGCCCGTAAGTTCGGGATCTAACGCCGACGTCGGCTCGTCAAAGCACAATACGTCGGGAGACAAAGCAAGCGCGCGCGCTATAGCCACACGCTGTTGCTGTCCGCCCGAGAGTTCGCAAGGATAATTTTCCATTTTGTCTTGTAATCCAACGGACGCGAGCAAATGCTCTGCAAGGCTAATGTTTTCTTCAAAAATTTTGTGTTTATCGGCTTTTGAAAGTTTGCCCGTCTTTTTTGCTTTTTCCACACGTCTTAAGTCAAGCGCCAAAGTAACGTTTTTTAACGCCGTGTACTGTGGGAAAAGGTTAAAAGACTGAAAAACTAAACCGAAAGACAATCTTTTTTCACGAAGTTCGTCGTCACTATAGTTTTCTTTTGCATCAAAAAGTTTTTCTTCGTTTAAGTAAAATTCTCCACAATCAGGTTTTTCCAAAAAGTTTAAACAACGAAGGAGGGTGGTTTTACCACTACCCGACGAGCCGATAATGGACAAAACTTCGCCTTTTTCCAAAGAAAAAGATACGCCCTTTAAAACTTCGGTTTTACCAAATGATTTATATACGTTTTCTACGTTTAAAAAAGCCATAATTACACCTTATAGAAACTCATTTTCTTTTCAATCTTGCTGAAAAGAATAGTGAGTAAACCGTTAAATACGAGATAGAAGACAGCAGTATATAAGAGCATTGTTAGATAGTTCATAGCAAAACTCTTTGCAATAACGTTCGCTTGCTTTATAAGTTCGGACACCATTATGGTGTTTGCAAGGGACGTGTCTTTTACGAGCGTGATAGTTTCGTTTGACATAGGCGCAAGAATTCGTCTTATTACTTGGAAAAGTATAATTTTGAAGAAAATTTGCGTTTTCGTCATGCCGAGCACCAAACCTGCTTCACGTTGACCTTGGGTAATGGACTCTATTCCGCCTTTGTAGATAACGGAGAAATAGCACGCATAGTTGATACCAAAAGCCACTATTGTCGCCACCATAGGGTCTTTTACGGGGGGAAGTCCGATAAGACCGGGACCGTAGCATACGATAAAAAGTTGGAGCATAAGGGGAGTACCCCTAATTATCCAAACAAAACCAACTAAAAGCCATTTTAAGGGCTTGAATTTGCTCATAGTACCAAAAGCGATCAAAAGTCCTAAAGGTAGAGCAATTATAAGAGTTAAAGCAAAAATCTCTAAAGTATTTAAAAAACCTAAAAAGAGATTGCCAAGTACATTCCAAAACATATCTTAAAACCTCAAATTAGCCTTGGAGAGTATCCAAGGCTAATTGTATTCTTTGTTATTTTTCGTTTACGCGATGTAAGCCATAGGAGCGAAAATGGTGTAACCGATTACGATAGAGCCTTTTGCCTTAATTCTTGCCCATTCTCCGTCAGTGGGGAGAGTGAAAGAATCGGTATCGATATCTTCAAAACCGTTAAAGAGAACGCCTTCGCAAGCATATTTCTTTGCGATTTCTTGTGCTTTTCCGCTTTCGTAAAGTTTAGCGATAGCGTAATTTAATACTGCTACCATGTTGCTGTCTTCTTTAACTGCAACTGCATAGTATTCTTTTTCAACGCCTTCGAGTTCAACTACTGCAAGAGAGTCGTGATATCCTCCTTTTTCAGAAATGATATATTCGCTTGCCATAGTAGCGTCTAATACACCGTAGTCGTAAGTACCTGCTTGAACAGCGGTAAAGATATCAAGTTGAGCGGTAGCCGTAGTGGGGGTTGCTCCAAGGATATCTTTGATAACGGTTTCACCAGCAGAAGATGCTTCAGCAACACCGCTCTTTCCAGCAAAACTTGCGTTAGAGGTGAATTGGCTTGCATTTTCTTTCTTAACTACTGCAACTTGTCTGTTTTCCATATAGAATTCCGTGAAATCTACACCACCGATTTGTTTGTTAGCGTCGGTGTCAAAGTAGCCGTTGTCACGTTCTTCAGAATAAGTAAATCCGTTCCAAACAACGTCGATTTGGTTGCCGTTCAAAAGGTCAACTTTAAGGTCCCAGTTAATTTCTTCAAACTCGATTTTGATACCGAGAACTTCGCCAACGGCTTCAGCCATTTCAATGTCAAAACCTACGAGTTGTCCATTACAACCGGTCAAAACACAGGTAAGTCCGAGTACTGCGATAAGCATAAATACTAAAATCTTTTTCATTTTTATATCTCCTTTTTTCAAGACTCTGACACAATCTCCAGTTGCTTTTTAGATGCAAAATACGTCCAAATACTTTATATCTTACTCGGTTACGTACTCTCCGAGTACGCGCCCTCGTAACATATTCGTCTTTCGCCGATTTTGTCACCTAAAAACTCAACTATTTATTGTGACATAGCCTTTTTTCTTATTTCACTTTATCACTTTATCGTAATAAAGTAACAGTATTATACTTTATTACTTTAGTTTTGTAAAGCGTTTTGATAGGGTTTTTTAAAAAATTTTTTATTTTTTTTCGCATAATAGGTTTTGGGGGAGAGAAAATAAGAGAAAAGGAACGTTAAAAAATGATTTAATTTCGTTGCGTGAATTGACCACGCTTCGCTTGTCGTGAATTGACCTGCGGTCATGAATAGTTGCTTTGCGACATTAAGGTAATATTAATTACCACAATGAACCCGCGGGGTTCAAATCATGATTGCAAAGCAATCAAATCATGGCGTAGCCAAATCATGACGATAGTCAATTCGGTGCTTTGCAATTTACGGTGTGCTAAAATCTTTTTTACATAATGGGGGAAAAATGAAAAATTTTATATTTTGTGATTTTTGGGGTGTGCCCAAGGAAATTTGTTCTAACCTCGAGCGCGTGGAAGGGGTGTTTGTCGAGCCGTTTTTAGAGAGTGTGGATATCGTGCCCGTTGAGAGCGCGGATAACGACTGCGAAAAAGAAAAAATTGCGGTAGCGACTATGACGAATTCGGGACTAAACCCCGATTTTTATACTTTGCTTTTGAAAAAGGAGAAAAAACTTTCGGACTTTGGCATAAAAATTTTAGGGAAAGCCAAAAACGAGTTTATGATAAATTACGATAACGCGGAGAGCGCGCCCCTTGCTATCATAAAAAACCAAGAGCGTGCCCTTATATATAATATATATAATAATATATATAGTAATATACAATATAATATAGGCGGAGAGAAAATTCGCGCGATTTCGACAAAGTTTTTACCTTTATTAGATTTGGCGAATTATGTCGTAAAAGCGCGATACCTTATAAAAAGGTACGGCGAAGAATTATCGTCCACCTTTATTCCCAAAAAAACGACAAAAAATGCGGGGGTTGGGTTTGAGTTATCTTTTATTGTCGAAAGTGATAAAAATTTGTCGGATAGTTTCTTAGCAGGACTTTTGTTGCACGCTCCCGAATACGCAGTTTTTACTAATAGTTGCGAAAATTCTTACGTTAGGCTTGGGGGACGAGATTGCGCGCATTACGTTTGTTGGGGGGAGAGCGCGGATAGCCTTATAAAAGTAAAAGATTTGCAAAACGGGATAGAGATAACTCTTTCCTTTCCCGACGCGTCGGGAAATCCGTATATTTTGTTGTCCGCCTTGCTTGAAGCGGGGATAATGGGGGTGGAAAATCAAACCAAACTGCCCGATAAGGTTGATTGTTTAACCCCTATCACCCAAAAAGAACTCGTGCGTATGCCGTTATCTTTGTCGAGCGCGCTTAGTCTTGCTTGGGCGAGCGAATTTATGCAAAAAGTTTTGGGAGAAGGCTTGTCCCACGTTTTTTATAAGTTTAAAGAAAGGGAAGTGGAAGAGTTTAAGGGAATAACCACGGAAGACGATTATTACAAAAAGTATTCGGAAATTTTGTAGTTTTTCGAGATAAAACTTGACGGAAAAGACAAGAAATGATAGGATATAAACGATATACAACTTGTGTTGTATGTCGTTATAGTAGGGGCGACCATTGGTCG
>JAZSRG010000070.1:0-7625 GCA_045538365.1 Clostridia bacterium | reverse complement strand
CCGCTTGGCCTCCGACTTCCAGTATTGGAAGAAGTCGTACGGAGAAGTCTTTTCCGCGTCAAGCCAAACCGCGCCTTTTTGGGTTTTTCCCATTTTCTTGCCTTCGGACGTCGTTAAAAGGGTAAAGGTCATAGCATAAGCGTCCTTTCCTTCTTTACGTCTTATAAGGTCTGCGCCTGCCAAAATATTGGACCATTGGTCGTCTCCGCCACACTCGAGTTTGCAACCGTATTTTCTATACAATACGAGAAAATCGTACGCTTGCATAAGCATGTAGTTGAACTCCAAGAAAGACAAACCTTTTTCCATTCTTGACTTAAAGCACTCGCAAGTCAACATGTGGTTAACGGAAAAATGTACTCCGACTTCTCTCAAAAAGTCGATATAGTTTAGGTCCAAAAGCCAGTCGCCGTTATTTACCATAACCGCTGCGTTCTCCCCTTCGAACGAGAAGAATTTGGACATTTGTTTTTTGAAACAATCACAGTTGTGCGCAATAGTTTCTTTGGTCATCATAGAACGCATATCCGTTCTACCCGACGGATCTCCTACCATAGCCGTTCCGCCACCGATAAGGATAATAGGTTTGTGTCCTGCTTTTTGCATCCAACTCATAACCATAAGTTGAAGATAGTGACCAACGTGTAAACTGTCCGCAGTAGGATCAAAACCGATATAAAAAGGAACGGACTCCGTACCTAAAAGTTTGTACAAATCTTCTTCGTAAACGGTTTGCTTAACGAATCCGCGGGCGCGAAGCACGTCCATAATGTTTTCTTTCATATTTTACCTCACTAATAATGCTTATAATAATTATTAACTTATGTATTATATCACAATATATAGGGCTTTGCAACCAAATATAAAAAAATCGTCCGAACTATTTTCGGACGATTTAAATTTTACCTAATTTTATATCTTCAAAAACCTGTCTTGCCGTAGTTATCAGGTCTTCCTTTGCGCTCGCTCGCACTTCTTCAAACGGAAGATTGTTTGGGTTTGTTGCGTACGCGCCGGATATGCCGTGAGAGAAAATCTCGTCACTACTCACTCCTTTAATAATACCTGCTATTACTATGAGTTTTTTGCCGAGTTTTTGCGTTTTGTCAGACACACCGTTTATAACTTTTCCCATAAAACTTTGCTCGTCAAACTTGCCTTCGCCCGTGAAAACGTAATCGCAGTCCGCCACTTTTTTCTCAAACTCCGTGAGCCTTAAAACTATCTCGATACCGGACTCAAGTTTTCCGCCTAAAAATGCGGAAATTCCTGCTCCCGCTCCACCTGCTGCTCCTCCCCCTACAAGGCGGGAAAAATCTTTATTATAAAGGCTTAAAAATAAGTCGTTTAGGTGCAAAAGACCTTTGTCCAACTCTTTAACTTGCTCGGGATTTGCGCCCTTTTGCGGTCCGTAAACCGCGCTTGCGCCAAGATTACCTGTCAGCACGGTATCCACGTCGCACATAACGGAAAATTCTACCCCTTTTATTCTTTCGTCAAGGGCACTAATATCTATACTTTTTATCTCGGACAAAGTTCCGCCAACGGGTAAAAATTCTTCATCTTTTTGGTTATAAAACTTTGCTCCAAGCGCGCACGCAATACCTACTCCGCCGTCGTTAGTCGAACTACCGCCAAGGGCTATAATTATCTTTTTTGCGCCCGCGTTTATCGCGTCTAAAACGACTTCGCCTACGCCGTACGTGGTGGTGAGCATAGGATTTCGTCTGTCATACACTTCGGGTAAACCTGAAGTGACGGCAAGTTCAACAATTGCCGTTTGGTTTTGGAAATTAAAAAGATAGTAAGCAAGTTTTTCTTCCATAAAGGAATTGTGCGCCTTGCACTCCTTTTTCTCCCCTAATCCTAAAGACAAAAATACGTCCACGCTCCCTTCCCCGCCGTCTGCAACGGGTATAGATATTGCGGAAGACGATGGAAAATATTCTTTAGAAACGCTGTCTAAAACGGAACAAACTTCAACGGATGACAACGTGCCTTTAAAGGAATCGGGTATAAACAAAAATTTCATAATTACTCCGTAAACTCAAATTCCGTGTCGTAAATTCTAACGATATCCCCTTCCTTTACTCCGTTTGCGCGAAGAGCCTTTATTACGCCCTTCTCTCGAAGTAATTTTTGGAAATATCTAAACGATTCTTCGTCGCTTAAAACTACGTTTCTAACCAAACTTTCTATAATTCCACCATAAATTAAGAAAGCGCCGTCGTAGTCCCTTTCTATTTGCAATTCGCCGTTGTCGGGTTTTGAATACTCGAACTTTTCAAATTCCAAAGGTTTGCTCTTGGGTAAAGTTTGAAGTTTTTTGTAAATAGCGTCAATTAAAACTTCAATTCCTTCGTGAATAATAGCGCAAACGGGTATAACGGGTACGCCGATTTTGTCTTCAAACTCTTTTATATAGTTTTCGTCTTCCAACATATCCGTTTTGGTTGCAACGACTATTTGGGGAATTTCTCCAAGCATATCCGCGTATTGTACGAGTTCGCTATTTATTTGTACGTAATCTTCATACGGATCACGTCCTTCCGAGCCCGATATATCCACAACGTGCACGATAAGGCGTACTCTTTCAATATGACGCAAGAAAGAGTGACCGAGTCCTGCTCCTTCCGCCGCGCCTTCAATTAGTCCCGGGATATCCGCAACTACAAAACTATCGTCGTACACCCTAACTACGCCAAGATTAGGACTTAAGGTTGTAAAGTGATAGTTTGCAATCTTCGGTTTTGCGTGAGTTATAACGGACAAAAGAGTAGATTTTCCAACGTTGGGGAAACCTACGAGTCCTACGTCCGCTATGGTTTTTAATTCTAAAATTACGGCGTGTTCTTCCGTTTTAACGCCTTTTTGAGCAAATCGTGGAGCGCGACGGGTTGACGTTGCAAATCTTGAGTTGCCCCTACCGCCTTGACCGCCCGATAATACGGTTACGGTATCTCCGTCGTAGTACATATCGGCAATAATTCCGCCCGTTTCCGCATCTTTTACCACCGTTCCAACGGGAACTTTAACGTATATATCTTCTCCGTTCGTGCCACGGCAAAAATCCCCGCTACCGTTTCCACCGTTTTCCGCTCTAAAATGTTTGGAAAACTTGAAATCAATAAGGGTGCTCATCTTATCCGACGCTACGAATATAACGCTACCGCCGTTTCCACCGTCGCCACCGTTCGGTCCGCCGTTGGGAACGTATTTTTCACGGTGAAAGGATACCGCGCCGTCACCGCCGTTACCTGCTTTTATAAAAATTTTTGCTTTATCTATGAACATTTAATCTCTCCAAAATGGCTGACGCCGCTTTTTTTCCTGCATTCATGGCAAGTATTACCGTTGCCGCTCCCGTTACCGCATCTCCGCCGGCATACACGTTTGAAATACTCGTTTCTAACGTTTCTTGGTTAACTACAATCGTGCCTTTAGGGTTGGTTTCAAGATTAGGCGTACTCTTTTTAAGTAAGGGATTGGGGCTTGTACCAAGGGACATTATTACTTGGTCGGCGTCAATTATAAATTCGCTTCCCTTTATCTCTATCGGTTTGCGTCTTCCCGACTTATCGGGCTCGCCTAACTCCATTTTCACACATTTTATGCCTTCAACCGACTTTTCTCCCAAAATTTCTACGGGATTGGTCAATAAATCGAATATAATTCCTTCTTCTTCTGCGTGACGAATTTCTTCCGCTCTCGCAGGCATTTCCGCTCTACTTCTTCTATACACTACGTGAACTTCTTTAGCGCCCAGTCTTAAAGCCGTACGAGCCGCGTCCATCGCAACGTTGCCAGCCCCCACGACTACTACTTTCTTACCTATAACGATAGGTGTGGGAGTATTATTGTCGTAGGCTTTCATAAGATTTACACGGGTTAAATATTCGTTTGCAGAATACACTCCGTTTAAATTTTCGCCGGGTATTTTCATAAACATAGGAAGTCCTGCCCCCGTGCCTATAAATACGGCGTCGTTTTCCTCAAGTAGTTCGGATAACATTATAGTTTTGCCTATAACTACGTTTAAAACTATTTCTACTCCAAGTTCGACCAATGTGTCGATTTCGGCTTGAACTAAGGTCTTAGGAAGCCTAAACTCGGGAATACCGTAAACTAAAACTCCGCCTGCTTTATGAAAGGCTTCGTACACAGTAACTTTGCACCCTGCCTTTGCAAGGTCTGCAGCGCACGTGAGCCCCGCAGGACCGCTACCGATTACTGCGACTTTTTTGCCGTTGAATTCGGGTTTTTGAGCCTGAACCTTGTGTTGTAAACTATAATCTGCAACAAATCTTTCAAGCGCGCCTATTGCAACCGCGCCACCGAGTTTTTCGTTAAGTCCCCTAATACACTGTGATTCGCATTGAGATTCTTGCGGACAAACTCTTCCGCAAACGGCGGGAAGATTGTTGGAAAGTTTAATAATTTGCGCCGCGCCTAAAAAATCTCTTTCTTTAATTTTTTGAATAAACGCAGGGATATCAACGCCAACGGGACAACTGCCCTTGCATTTCGGGTTTTTACAGTTTAAACATCTTTCCGCTTCGCACAAAGCCGTGTCGCAGTCAAAACCTAAAGACACTTCTTTAAAGTTTTTCGCTCTTTCCTTGGGGTTTTGTTCTACGGGTGTGTTTCTCTCTATATTCGCCATATCTCTACCCCCTTATCCTGCATTTATGCTCGGCTTCTATTTCTTTATAATATCCGCTTCTATTCATTGCTTCTTCAAAATCTATTAAGTGCGCGTCAAATTCCGGTCCGTCAACGCAAGCGTACTTAATCTCGCCACCAACGCTCAATCTACATCCACCGCACATACCCGTGCCGTCCACCATAATAGAGTTCATACTAACTATGGTTTTTATTCCATATTCGCGAGTTAAGTTTGCCACCGCTCTCATCATAGGCATAGGACCAACTGCAAAAACTGCGTCATACCCTTTACCGCTATCCAAAAGTTCTTTGAGTTTTTGGGTTACGAAACCTTTTTCGCCATAACTTCCGTCGTCCGTCATAATATAAAGGTTTTCAACGTTTGACAAAAACTCTTTTTCGTACATAATAAGAGATTTTTCACGCGCGCCGATAATAACGTCCGCAGGGCTTCCTAAATTGTGTAAATTTTTTGCTTGGGGAAAAATAACTGCCGTACCAATACCACCGCCTACTAAAACGACTTTTTTGTATTCGCTTAAATCGGTGGGATTTCCTAAAGGTCCTGCAAAAGCATATACGCTGTCCCCAACGCTCAACTGTCCTAATCTTAACGTGCTGTATCCAACTTCTTGCACCAAAATAGTAATCGTGCCTGCGTCTTTATCAAAATCGGCAATAGTAAAAGGCACTCTTTCCCCGTCTTCGTCCACGATAACTATGACGAATTGACCGGGCTTACAGTGCTTGGTTACAAGGGGGGCTTCCAAAACGTACTCTTTAACGTTCGGAGCAAGTTGTTTGATTGATAAAATCTTATTCATTTTTTCCTCTATAATAGTTACAAAAATCCTGTAATTTACATTCCATACAATTTGGTTTTCTTGAGTGACAAGTCCGTCTTCCGTGGAAGATAAATAAGTGATGAGCGTGTCCCCATAATTCTTTTGGAATTGCTTGATTTAGGTCGGCTTCTACTTTCTCCGGCGTATTTGCTTTGGATAAACCAAGTCTTCTCGCAACGCGAAATACGTGAGTATCCACGGCAATAGCATCCCCGCCGAAAGCAACTGAAAAAACTACGTTTGCAGTCTTTCGTCCAACGCCCGGTAATGAAACAAGTGTTTCCACCGTGTTCGGTACTACGCCACCAAAATCTGAAACGATTTTTTTACAAGCGGAAATAATATTTTTCGCTTTGTTCCTAAAAAAACCGCAACTATGAATAAGCCTTTCCACGTCCGCTTGCTCTGCGTTTTGCATAGCGTAAACGTCGGGATAACTCTCAAACAAAGCAGGAGTTACCTGGTTTACCCTTTTATCCGTGCATTGAGCGGACAAAATTACCGCAACTAATAGTTCGTAAGGATTAGAAAAATTGAGTTCGGTTTGGGCGTCGGGATATGAAATTTTAAGTAATTCGATAATCTCACTATTCTTATACATAAAAAAGCCGCCTATACGGATACATTATATCACAACAAGACGACTTTGTCACATAATATTTATATTTTTTATAAATTAATAAATTCTATTAAAAACCCCCATATAATTTCTCCAAACGCCTGCAAAACCCGTGTTTGGAGTTGATGCTATAATAGGCTTCACTCGGTTAAAATCTCTATCGTTAAACTCTACCGACAAACCGCAACCTAAAGAGAGTTCTCTCGGTGTATTTATAATCCTTGCGGGAATCCTCTGCCTTTCAAGTTTCTCCAAAAGTCTGACGGAGGAATTCCTTGCCGTATAAACTGCAATCATTTTCCCCTCCTTAACAATTTTTTTCTTTCCGCATATTATTGAATATAAGAAGTAGCAATCAAAACTACTCGTAATACAGTATATTGCGCAACCATAATTTTTGTTAACGGAGGCAAAATGATATATCTTGATAACGCGGCAACGAGCCGATTTAAACCAAAAGCCACTCTAAACGCTACCTTAAAAGCCTTAAAAAACCAGTCCAATCCGGGGCGAAGTTCACACACCGATGCAATAAACTCTGCCCTTGAGTGTTATAAAATTCGCGAAAAAATAAAACACTTCTTTCATTGTGAGGGCGGAAATGCCGTTTTTACGAAGAATTGCACGGAAGCGCTCAACCTTGCTATCCTTGGCTCAATTCCAAAAAACGCAAGGATAGTAACCACGATAGCCGAGCACAATTCCGTACTTCGACCGCTATACAAATTAGCAAAGGAGAAGAATATAAAAATCGTCACTCTCCCCTTATCTCGCGACGGACACGTGCCACCGTATAGGGTGGAAAACGCCTTAAACACGGATACCTATATGCTTATTTTAAACCACGTATCCAACGTCAACGGGGTAAAAAGTAATCTATTTGAAATAGGAAAAATTACGGCAAAGCGCGGAGTAAAATTTTTGGTTGACGGAGCGCAATCAGCAGGACACGAACCAATAAACATGCAAGAGTGCAATATAGATATGCTCGCTCTCCCCGCTCACAAAGGTTTGCTCGCACCACAAGGCTTGGGCGTACTTTTATTTAACGATAGAATTTCTCTCTCCCCTTTGCTGTTAGGTGGCACGGGTACGAATTCTGAAAGCGTATATCACCCGAAAGACGCGCCCGAAGCGTACGAAGCAGGAACGCTAAATTTCCCTGCAATCGCAGGGCTTGGAAAATCCCTTGAATATCTTGAGGAAAACGGCAAACGGATAACGGACACGGTTAAAAAACTAACGAGCGAACTTCTTTACGGTCTTAAACAAATAAAGTCCGTGACTTTATACACTCCCGATAACGCTTTGAACGGTGTCGTGAGTTTTAATATATCCAATCTCTCTTCAAGTACGGTGAGTGATATTCTCTCTCAAAAATACGATATTGCTACTCGCTCGGGACTTCATTGCGCGCCATTGATGCACAATTTTCTCGGAACTCTTGAACAAGGAACGGTACGAGCAAGCATTGGCGCAGGCAATACGGCGCGTGA
>JAZSRG010000025.1:0-5608 GCA_045538365.1 Clostridia bacterium | reverse complement strand
GACCGCGTAGGCGGTGGCGACTCTTTCGGCGGTGGACTAATTTACGCGTCGCTTGCAGGCAAAACTCCCCAAGACCAAATCAACTTTGCAGTTGCAGCAAGTTGCTTAAAGCACTCTATTGAGTTTGACTACAATATGGTGTCGGTTGCAGAAGTCGAAGCGCTCGCCAAAGGCAACGCAACGGGCAGAATACAAAGATAACGAAAAAACAGAAAAAAACAAAAAAAAGACTATTGATTAGTCTTTTTTTTATGCTATAATAAAGTAAGACTTTGATAAATAAAAGCGAAAAGAAAAACAAAAAAGAGAGAAAAGCCGTGGAAGTTCTTTTTTTAGGCACGAGCGCGTGCGATTTTTCGGAAAAACTTAAAACTGACTATAAAGATTGCTTTGACGATAACGCAAGGCGTTCGTCCGCCGTGCTTTTGGATAAAAGAGTGCTTATTGATTGCGGTCCGCACACCTTAAACGCGTTAAAAATTGCAGGCGTTGATAAAAATCAAATTACCGACCTAATTCTCACGCACTTACACGACGACCATTTTGACAAAGAAAACGTACAAAGGCTTGCAAAAAACCGAGAAAACCCACTTCGTGTTTGGGTGAGAGCAGGGGCGGATATTTGTGTCCCCGAAGCCGAGATTATAAAAATGCCATTATATAAAAAACTTGAAGGCAGCGGATTTTTTGTAACTGGACTGCACGCAAATCACGACGAAAACGCGTGCCCGCAACACCTATTTTTAGAGATAGATGGCAAAAAGATTTTTTACGGTTGTGACGGCGGGTGGTTTTTAAATAAAACTTACGAGTTTTTGAGAGAAAACCCCGCGGACGTTGCCGTTTTGGACTGCACCGTTGGGGATAAAGTGGGAGATTATAGAGCGTTTGAGCATAATAGTTTATCTATGCTTCGAGTTTTGTTGCCTTCCCTTAAAACGATAGGTTTTGTAACGGATAAAACCAAGGTTTACTTGTCGCACCTTGCCCCAAGTTTACACCTATCCCACGAAGAAACCTGCCTTTTAGCAAAAGATATAGGAGTCGTCGCTTTCGACGGACTAAAAATAAATTTATAATAGGAGAATATTATGGAGAGAGTTAAAGAAAACTGGGAATGGATACATAGTTGGTGTGAAGACGTTTTAGGTACGGACAAGCCGAGAGTGTTGCTCGTGGGCGACTCTATCACGCATAACTACCAAGAAATAGTTAGAGAAAAGTTAAAAGATATTTGTTACGTTGACTACGTTGCTACGGCTTACGCTATTGACAGCAAAATGTATAACGATTTAGTTAAAAATTTCGTGCTTGACAGAGATTACGTTTTGATTCACTTCAATAACGGCTTGCACGGCATACATATATCCAAAAGAAGTTATAAGGCAAAACTTACAAAACTTCTTGCAAAATTCCCAAGTAGCGCAAAACTTATACTTGCGCTCACCACTTGCGTTTACCTTGAAGGCAACAAAAAGTGGGATAAGGCGTGGATGAAAAGGGTAAAAGAGAGAAACGAAGTGATGAGAGAAATTTCTGCGGAAAAAGGCATAGTTTTAGACGACCTTTATACGAGAAGTTTAGAAATACCCAAAGATAAAAGATATATTGACGGCACGCATTACGAAGTATCAGGATACGAAAAGCTCGCAGACACCGTTGCAAACTGCATAAGAGAAAATTTGTAAAGAGAGAATAAAAAACTGAAACTTTTTCAATATACACTTTTACTTATTACTTAATCGAGAAGTTTCGTGAGTGAAGAGTGAAGAGTGAAGAGTGAAGAAGTAAAAAACGACAAGTTTCAATAAAACTTGTCGTTTTTTGGTGGAGATGAGCGGGATCGAACCGCTGACCCCCTGCTTGCAAGGCAGGTGCTCTCCCAGCTGAGCTACACCCCCATATTGTCTAACAAATTAATAATATCACAAATTAAAAATTCTTGTCAAATCATTTTTGCAATATTTCTTATCCAAAAATAAAAAACACAACGTAACGTTGTGCTTTTTATTTATTTTTCATTAATTTTTCTAAACTCTTTAGGAGATATCCCCGTCTTCGTTTTAAAGCACTCGCTAAATCTTTCAATAGACGAAAAACCAACGGAATACGCCACTTGAGTTACGGTTAGGTCGGTGGATAAAAGATATTCTTTTGCGTTTTGTATTCTCACGTCCAAAAGATAGGTGTAAGGCGATTTTCCCGTTCTCTTTAAAAAAGTTGTGGAAAAATGCGCGCGGGACACGGACAGCATATTTGCAAGCGAAGTTGCGTTAAACGACCTAAAATAGTTGTTCTCTATGTAACTTATAGCCGTTTTTATAAAATCGTCGCTTGCTTTTTTGTTTGTGTTTTTTATAGAGTCAAGCACGGCGAAAAGGGTGTTCATACAACCAATTTCGTCCGAAATTTGGTCGTCAAGAGCCGTTTTTATAGCAAGATAACCGTGTTTTGCGTGTTTAGGATAGTCGTCTTTTGTGGACTCAAGCAAATATTTTTTAGCAAAAGCCCCGTCAAAACTTATCCAATAATACTCCCACGGCTCGTCTTTGTCCGCGGTGTACGTTACTATCTCACCGGGACGGATAATAAAAGTGTCACCCTTTTTAAGTAAAGTGGTTTTTCCGTGCTTTTCAACCGTACCCATGCCCCCGACTATAAGGTGCAACAAATAATACGGTCTTGTAGCCGGTCCACAAGAGTGAAGAGGGGGTGTTTTATGCGTGCCGATATTCACGACGTAAACGGGCAACTTCTTGTCCGGCGTGTAATACAACGCGCAAGAATCATTATCTTTTTCAACTAAATATTGTGGCATAATTTCTCTCTATAATTAATTTTGTTTTTCTTTTGCCGTGTTTATGGATGAGATGAGGATTTTCTTCAACTCTACGCATTTATCGAGTAAAGATTTTTCGTTGTAATAACCGCTTTCTAAAATTAACTCTATCCAATATTCCGTTTCAGAACATTCTTTTAATGCAATATGTAATTTAGCAATAAAATCGGCTTTACCGTGAGCAAAAAACGCTTCGCGAACGTTTGCTCCTATACTCGTTCCTGCACGTAAAAATTGATTGATTAACGCGCTTTCGCATTTTGACATTCTCAATTCTTTACACACTTGTATAACGTCAAGAGCAAAAGTTTTTGATTTAATTATTAACGGACTGTTTTTCATATCGACACACCTTGTTTGTTTATATAATATTATAGCATGAAAATCGTTATATATCAACATTAAATAAAAAACCATAACTTCTTCACTATTCACTATTACTTATAACTTTCCAAATCCCCGAGAAAAAGTGAAGAGTGAAAAGTGAAGAGTGAAAAAGTAATCCCCAAGGACAAGTCCTCGGGGATTTGGCAGGAGTAGTCGGAATTGAACCAACACCGTTGGAGTCAGAGGCCAACGTGCTACCACTACACCATACTCCATCGTTTAGTGACACAATTATAAATCTTTTTTGTAAAAAACGCAACTAAAATATATAAGTTTTGGCTATTGTTTGTTCTCTGTTTCGTCTTTTCCGCTATCTTTTTTTATAAGTTTTATAGCGTAGAAAATGATAACCAAAATTATAAGCGCGCAAAGGGCGTAGAGAATTATATCAATGTAGGCGGAAAACAAAGTTCCAAGTATAAAAATGATAGTGGACGCAATCAAATTACCTATAGCGACTGCAAGCATTGTGTGAGAAAACTTCATATTCAAAAACACCGCCATAGCCGTACCCGTCCAAGTACCCGTCAAGGGCAAGGGGATAGCAATAAAACCTGCAACGCCCATAGTTTTTATTTTATTAATACGCTTTTCGTTGTTTTCACCTTGCGTTTTGTCGCCGATTTTAGAGGCTTTTTCGTTGATAATGTTTTCACATTTTTCTACAAATCTTCTAAACCACTTGATTTTTTTAAGAAGGTTTAAAATAGGTTTTAAGATAAAATACAAGAGCACGCCGAGCAAAGTCGAGCCGAGCCAAGAAAGTCCCCAAACCAAAAACGGGTTCAGAGCCATTTCTCCGCCGATACCTATTAAAATTGCCCCACGAAGTTCAACGAAAGGAATAGCGGACACGAAAAATATGGTTATTATATCGTTACCGAATAGAGTTCTAAAAAATTCTACTATTGCTTCAGCCATTTTTATCTCCTTAAACGAGTTTATTATATCGTAAACGATTGCAAAAGTCAATGAAAGTTTGTTATAATAAAAATATGCAGAAAATTATAGGCGCTATGCGCAGAGCAATTAAAGATTTTGCCCTACTCTCCGACGGGGACAAAGTAGCGGTGGGTGTATCAGGCGGAAAGGATAGTTTGGCGCTACTCACGGCGCTTTCCCTTTACAAAAAATTTTCCCCCGAAAAGTTCGATTTAGTGGGTGTATCCATTGACGTAGGTTTCCCAGAAGGCGAAGAAGGACTCAAAAAGGTAAAAGAATATTCCGAGTCACTCGGCACGGAGTTTTATATAGAGAAAACGGATATTGCTCAAATCATTTTTGAAGAACGTAAAGAAACCAACCCTTGTTCCCTTTGCTCCAAAATGCGTAGGGGCGCGCTAAATACGGTGGCGCAAAAACTCGGTTGCAATAAAGTGGCTTTAGGTCACCACACCGACGACGTTTTGGACACATTTTTATTGTCCTTTATATACGAAGGCAGACTTTCCACCTTTAAGCCCAAAACCTATCTTGATAGAATGGATTTGACGGTAATCAGACCGTTTATCTACGTTTTTGAAGGGGATATCAGGGGCGCGGAGAAAAGATTATCTTTCCCAACCTACAAAAATCCTTGCCCCGCCGACCACAAAACGGAAAGGGAATATATGAAAAATTTAGTTGCAAGCATAACTAAAGATATTCCTATAGCAAGGGACAGAATGACGTCGGCTATCGTTCATCCCGAGAGATACAACCTTTTCCCCCCGAAAGACGAAGAATAGTAAATTTTTCGTTTGACGGAAAAGAAAAACTATGATATAATGCAAAAAACTGTGAAGAGAAATAGTAGGCGTACTCACTTTTAGAGATAGGGCGGTTGGTGCAAGCCCGAAAGCGGAGACGTTGAACCCGTCTTGGAGTTTGGTGCGACGAGCATCACGGGCGCTCCCGTTAAAGAGCAATGAGTGCGGAAATTTTCCGAATTCAGGTGGTACCGCGGACATAGTTCGCCCTGACTTTTTTGTCAGGGCGATTTTTTTTGCAAGTCGAAGACTTGCAAAAAGTTATATTCGCTATGCGAGTTATATTTTGCTTTGCAAAGTTATATTCGCCTAAAGGCGAGTTATGGTGGTAAAAATAACGGACGACCAGTGGTCGCCCCTACAAAACAAACAAGAATTATAGTAAGGCGGGGGTTTACTCCCGCCGAAAAAACAAAAAAACCCAAATTTTGGAGGTAAATATGAAGATTGATAAACTCGTAGGAGAGAGATTTAAAGAAAGACCGTCGGACTGTGTTGTTGACAGTCACGCCCTTATGGTAAGGGGTGGATATATGAAGTACGTTGCAAACGGCATATATTCGTCCTTCATGCCACTTAAGAGAATTACTCAAAAGATAGAGCAAAGTCGGATCGTAGCCATGTCGTTCTGTGA
>JAZSRG010000176.1:0-1890 GCA_045538365.1 Clostridia bacterium | reverse complement strand
TACTTGGAAACGTTGCGTTGATATGAACGACCGTCAACTCCGCGAGATTCGCGACGGTATGGGTAAAGCCACTAACGGCGTGGAAAGACGCGACGGTTTTGATATTACCGTTGCATCTGAAATTATGGCTATATTCTGTTTAGCGTCGTCTATGGAAGACTTGAAAGATAGACTATCTAAAATTGTTATAGGTTATACCTACGACGACAAACCAGTCACCGCAGGGGACTTAAAAGTAGTAGGCGCGCTTGCCGCACTTCTTAAAGACGCTATTAAACCAAATCTCGTACAAACTTTAGAAAATAACCCTGCAATCGTTCACGGTGGACCTTTTGCAAATATTGCTCACGGCTGTAACTCCGTTATAGCAACGAGAACGGCTCTTCGCCTTGCCGATTACGTAGTAACGGAAGCAGGTTTTGGCGCGGACCTTGGCGCTGAAAAGTTCTTGGATATCAAGTGCAGAATGGCAGGACTTAAACCTGACGCTGTTGTAATGGTTGCGACTGTCCGAGCGCTTAAAATGCACGGTGGTGTGGACAAAGCCAATTTGGGAGAAGAAAACTTATCCGCTCTTGAAGGGGGTATTGGAAATCTTCTTCGTCACGTTTCAAATATTACCAACGTTTATAAATTACCTTGCGTAGTTGCTGTTAACCGTTTCCCGACGGATACGGACGCGGAAATTGCTTTAGTTATAGAAAAATGCGCATCGTTAGGTGTAAAA
The DNA here is from genome assembly GCA_045538365.1 of Clostridia bacterium. Classification (GTDB taxonomy): domain Bacteria; phylum Bacillota; class Clostridia; order Christensenellales; family RUG350; genus RGIG2224. Next base: position 1,163 of record JAZSRG010000176.1, on the reverse strand, counting down.
GCCGTACTTTCTACCGTTTGGGCGGAAGGTGGAGCAGGTGCTATCGACCTTGCAAAAGAAGTTATCGCGCTTTGTGAAACGGAAAATAATTTTGCTTTTTCTTATGACGAAAACGACACTATCGAGAACAAAATCGAAACGATAGTTAAACGCGTTTACGGTGGTGACGGAGTAGATTTTACGGACGAAGCCAAAGCGCAAATAGAAAGACTAACTAAACTCGGCTTTGACAAAACTCCCGTATGTATTGCAAAGACACAATACAGTTTCTCTGATGACCCCACTAAACTCGGCGCGCCCACGGGATTTAGAGTAACGGTTAGACACGTTAAAGTTTCAGCAGGCGCTGGCTTTATAGTAGCCTTAACTGGCGAAATTATGACCATGCCCGGACTTCCTAAAGTTCCCGCCGCAACCAAAATCGACGTCGTTGACGACAAAATCATTGGTCTTTTCTAAAAGGCTCTGACACAATCTCTGACTGATTTAAACGAAAAAATAAAAACCCAAAAGAACTTGGACTTTCCAAGTTCTTTTTTTTGCTATTTTTGTGCACAAAAATGGGCTTAAATTATTAAAAATTGTATAGACAAGTTGTAGGTTGTATGGTATAATTTTATTGTATAGCGCGAAAGCGCAAAAATAATGACAAGGTATTAAAAAGGTGAAAAAGAGATGTTTATACTAAAAGACACGGTTATTACAGGTCTTACGGAAAATGGAAAGCAACAAAAAGAATTAACTATACCGTCTTTTGTTACGGCTATTGGAAAATCGGCTTTTCGTGGCGCAAGCGCGCTTGAAAAAGTTACGTTTGCTGACGGCTCTAAATTAGAGAGCGTAGGGGATTCGGCTTTTCGTGATTGTGTAAATTTAGAAGAAATTACTTTGCCTGAAACTGTTAAGACTGTAGGCGAACTTGCTTTTTACAACACAAAACAAACTAAATACGATAAACTTTACGAGAAAAACGTAGCAAAGAAAAAATACTACGCACCCAAATGGACTTACGAGTTTATGGGCGAAGACGTTTTGCCGATAGGCGCGTATATCGAGCCGTCCGTTGGACACTTTGCTAAAGACGTTGAGTTGGACGTTAATATCAAAGAGTTTAAAGAGTCTGGTTGCAACCTTATGATTTGTATCGGTCAAAGCCGTTGGGG
>JAZSRG010000015.1:0-11038 GCA_045538365.1 Clostridia bacterium | reverse complement strand
AGTTGTAAGAGACCCTTGTCTTCCTAAGACCGCTTTGGCCTCCGACTTAGGTTTGGTAGATGCAACGCGGATATCAGCCTCAACGATACGTCCGTTAGGTCCGGTAGGAATTGCATCACTCAAATCAACGCCCATTTTCTTAGCAAGATTTTTGGCTCTGGGAGATGCGAAAATTCTATCTCCGTCAGCCTTAGGTGCGCTTGCGGTTGCAACGGGTGCTGCTGCGGGTGCTTGTGCTGCCGCGGGAGCAGGCGCTGCTTCTGCTGCGGGTGCTGCTACAGGTGCGTTTCCTGCCAAGAAGCAAGAAATATCGTCGCCTTTAGCACCGATTACGCAAACGTTTTGAAGTACGGGTACTTCTTCTCCTGCTTCGCAAAGAAGAGCAAGTACTTCGCCTTCGAATTCGGATTCTTGGTCAAAGGACGACTTGTCAGTCTCGTAAGAGAACAAAACGTCGCCAACTTTAACGGTGTCACCGACTTTGACTTTCCATTCGGTCAAGATACAGGACTCAACCGTTATGCCCTGTTTGGGCATCATCACGCCTTTTGCCATTTATGTTTTCCTCCAAAGGGTTATAATTAGATTTTAGGTGCGTTGGTTAAAACGTATTCTTCCGCTTCATCAGACCAAATGCCGTTGTTTCTTGCGCAAATTTCTGCAAGGTCAGCGAAGAACTTGTCGTTTTCACCGAGTTTAGCAAAGTCAGCAATAGCGGTCATAGGCATAGAAATTTGCGTGTAAACGAGTTTCTTTGCGCCTTTGATGTTAGGAAGATTCATAGTGGTGTCGATAACGCTGTCAAGTCCGCCTACGTGAGAAATCATAATAGCGGGGTTGATACGTCCTTCACCTGCGAGTTTCAACGCTTCTCTCATATCGTCCGTGTTACCACCTGAAGTTCCGGTGAAACGATGGAAAGCGTAGTGAACGTCGTAGAAGTTGAGTTTAGCGGAGAAATCTTGCTTGGTAGGACCAGCGAAGAAGTTTAAGCAACCGCCGTCACCCAAAAGTGCGTCTGCTTGTTCTACGAGCGGAGCAACGGGAGCGTATACGAATACGTCGTCATATCCTTTTCCGCCGTTTAAGGACTTAATGTAAGCAACGGGATCTTCGTGTTTAGAAGTGTTTACGTAAACGAGTTCTACGCCGTTTGCTTTAGCGTCTTCAACGGTCAAGATGGACGCTGCTCTTGCAAGTCTATCTTCGTCGATATCGGTAACTACCAAAAGTTTGGGTTTACGGTCACCGTGGATGCCGTAGTCGATAGCGCCGAGTCCCATAGGACCAACACCTGCTAAAATTGCAACTGCGCCACCCTCTTTAATTCCCATGATGTGGGTGTGGTTTTCATACTTGGTGTGGAAGTTTTCGTGATAACCGCCGATAATACAAGAAACGGGTTCTGCAAGAGATGCCTTGAAGTAACTTTTGCCTTCGTAAGGAATCAAACAGTTGGTTTCCATAACTTCCTGCGGAATTACGATATAGGTTGCGTCACCACCGATATATTGATAAGAATAACCGGGAGCATAGGGAGAACCTTTGTAGTTCATAGCCGGTTGAATAGAATATTTTTGACCGGGTTTAAACTTATCTGCCCATTTAGCACCTACTTTAACGATATCACCGCAGAATTCGTGACCGATAATAACGGGGTTTTCTGCAATATCCTCGGGTACGCGCTTGTGGTCAGCGCCTTGAATAGCGGCTTTGTAACTACTCATACAAATACTGTCCGAAACAACGGTAGCGAGTATTTCGTCGTCCTTAATCTCGGGCAATTCGAATTCTTCCAAACGCAAATCGGATTTTCCATAAAGTCTTACTGCTTTGGTTTTCATGTTTTCCTCCTAAAAATATATAATATTTTATTTATACGAAAATTTCGTCTATTAAATTATACCACAATAATGTAAAATTGCAACTTGTGAAAATAAAGTTGCAAAATCTTTTCCAATATGATAAAATATAATCACAATCAATCACAAACGAGCAAAATTCCCCTGTTTTTAGGGTAAAAGGAGATAAAAATGCTTACAATCGAAAGACAAGAAGAAATAATGGAGATTTTAACTCAAAAAAAATCGGCGACAGTTGAAGAATTAAGCAAGGAATTATACGTGTCCGACGCCACTATCAGACGTGACTTAAAAGCCATGGAAAAACTCGGACTTTTGCGTAGGTCTCACGGTGGCGCTATGCTTTACAAAAGCACGGCGGAAGAATCGGCTTTCGCTATGCGCGAACAAGAGCACACCACGGAAAAAAGACTTATCGCCCAACTTGCTTTGCAATTTATCAAAAACAGTAGTTCAATCTTTATGGATTCCAGTTCAACTACGGGTATGATTATTCCTATGCTTGAAAGATTTAAGTATCTTTCCGTTATCACGACGGGACTTAGAAACGCTATAATGCTCTCCCAAACGAGCGACGCTAAAATCTACGTTGCAGGCGGTATGGTACAAAACCACTCCAACTCAATACTCGGTATCGATACTCAAGAATACATAGCAAGAGTACACGCGGATATTGCTCTTTTGTCCTGTACGGGAATTGATTTAAACGCAGGCATTACGGACGCAAGTATCGAGCAAGCCAAAGTTAAGCAACAAATGACCAAAAACGCAAAAACCGTTTTGCTTTTATGCGACCACTCAAAGTTTGACAAAACCTTTATGTGCACGGACTACCCTTTCTCAGACGTAGATTATTTAATCACGGACAGACGTCCAAGCGCGGAATATGTAAAAGCATTTTTAGACGCCGGTTGCAAAATAGTAACGCCTGAAGAAGTAATAGAATAATTTTAAAAAATCCACGAAAAAACACCCCTTATCTCAAGATTTGGGGTGTTTTTAATAAAAAATTTAGTGTTTTATAGCAATATACAAATAACTCCGCCACGGCCTTCGTTGACGATTCGAGATAAAGTTTTTCGCATTTTGTTTCTGGCTTCGTCGGGCACGGCTTGAAGTTTTTTGCCGAGATTTTCTCGAACTAAATCGGATAAAGGTTTGCCGAACATATTTGTGTTCCAAATATTTGCAGGATTTTGCTCGAATTCGCTTAAAAGATAATTAGCCATTTCTTCCCCTTCGCGGTCAGTACCGAGAATAGGACTGACTTCGGTTTCAACGTCCACTCTCATGACGTGCAAACTGGGCGCGGTTGCTTTGAGTTTTACGCCGAACTTATTACCTTGTTTTATAATTTTCGGCTCTTCCAAAGTCATTTCGGAAATGGTGGGCGACACTATGCCGTAGCCATTCTCTTGAACGGATAAAAGAGCGTCTTTTACCTTCTCGTATTCTTCCCCTGCGACCTTCATTTTTCGAACGTAGGATAGCAACTTATAATCGTCTTCTAAAGCCACCCCGCACTCTTCGCTTAAAGTCTTATAAAACTCGTCTTGGGACGGGGTGAGTTCAACGTTTATAACACCCTTTCCAAGATCGGCTAAAACCGTGGTGGATACGAACTTTTCAGAGTTTTCGAATAGGTCGTTAAACTCTATAAAATCACGCATTTTTTCCGCCTTTTCACACTTCTCTTTTAGGGCGGTTACGACTTCGCTTATAAGAGCGTTTTCTTGGGGTAAAACTTGCATCCATTTAGGCATAGAACAGGTAACGTATTCAAGGGGAAATTCAAGTAAAATTTTGGACAAAAGTTCGCTTGAAATTTCTGCCGTCATCTCGGCAACGTTAACGGGATACGCGCCCACTCCGTGTCTTTCACTCAAAGACTTTGCAATCTTCGTCGTGACTTCCCCGTCGGGATTGGTAGAATTTACTAAAATAGCAAAAGGTTTACCAGATAACTTTAATCTTTCCACCACCTTTTCTTCGGCTTCTAAATATTTAGAGCGGTCAATTCCCGTAGGCGTGCCGTCCGTCGTTATCAAAAAGGCTACGCTTGCGTGCTCGTTTATGACTTTTTCCGTGCCAATTTCCGCCGCTTCTAAAAAAGGAATTTCATCTTCACTCCAAGGTGAGTGCACCATTCTCGGTTTCCCGTCTTCTTCTCCCCCAATTGCGCCGTCAATGGGAAACCCTACGCAGTCAACAAGTCTAACTTTGACTTCGGCGTTATCCGCTATACTCATTTGCACGGCTTCAGCAGGCACGAATTTGGGCTCTGTCGTCATAATAGTCTTGCCGTCTCCTGACTGTGGTAATTCGTCAACGGCGCGCGCCAACTTAAACTTGTCGTCAATATTCGGCAAAACGAGATTTTCCATAAATTTCTTTATAAAAGTAGATTTTCCCGTTCTAACCGGACCTACTACTCCAACGTACACGCTTCCGTTCGTTCTTTCTGCTATATCGTGGTAAATGTCAAACTTTTCCATATTCCCTCCTGCTTATTGCTCAATGTATTTTATTCGTGAATTTTTCCAATTATTCCATCAAATTTATATCTTTTTAAAGTCTTTGTGCTTGACTTTTAATTTCGTTTATATTATTATAAAATTTACTGAATTAATTTTAGTATATTATTACGTTTATGGAGATATATTATGGATTTAATATCTGTTGAGAAAAAGTGGCAAGCAAAATGGGAAAAAGACAACATTTACGCATTTGACAACCAAAATTTGGACAAAAAGTACTACGTACTCGAAATGTTCTCTTATCCGTCAGGCGCAAAACTTCACGCAGGACACTGGTTCAACTTCGGTCCGTCCGACTCTTTCGCGCGTTTTAAGCGCATGCAAGGATACAACGTTTTCGAGCCTATGGGCTTTGACGCGTTCGGTTTACCTGCGGAAAACTACGCTATTAAAACGGGTATTCACCCCCACGACTCCACCATGAAAAATATCGACACCATGGAAAAGCAACTTAAAGCCATGGGCGCTATGTTTAACTGGGATGCAGAAGTAGTTACCTGTTTGCCCGAATACTACAAGTGGACTCAATGGGTATTTTTACAACTCTACAAAAACGGTTTGGCGTATAGAAAAGAAGCGCCCGTTAACTGGTGTCCTTCCTGTAACACCGTACTTGCAAACGAACAAGTTATAGACGGCGCGTGCGAGAGATGTAATTCCACCGTTATCCGCAAAAACCTTACTCAATGGTTCTTTAAAATCACCGATTACGCGGAAGAACTTCTCCAAGACCTTGACAAACTCGACTGGCCGGAGAAAACCAAACTTATGCAAAAGCATTGGATTGGAAAATCTACGGGCGGTGAAGTAGAATTTAAAATTGAAAACGGAGAAAGTTTTAGAGTATTTACTACCCGCGCGGACACCTTATTCGGCGTGTCCTACGTAGTTTTTGCTCCCGAACACCCGTTGGTTGACGCTATTACGACACCTGAACAAAAACAAGCGGTTGACGAATACAGACTTGCTACCCAAAAGACGAGCGAGATTGAACGTCAGTCCACCACTCGTGAAAAGAGCGGTGTATTCACTGGCGCGTACGCTATCAACCCGATAAACGGTAAACGCGTTCCTATTTGGATTGCAGACTACGTTCTCTACTCTTACGGTACGGGCGCAGTTATGGGCGTACCTTCACACGATGAACGTGACTTTGCTTTTGCAAACAAATACGGTCTTCCTATCACTCGCGTTATCAAGTCAAAAGACGGTTCTCCCGACGAACTTCCCTTCTGCGAACAAGGCGTACTCGTAAATAGCGAGAATTTCGACGGAATGGACACCGAAAGCGGAAGACTTGCTATTCTTAAAAAACTTGAAGAAAACGGTAAAGGCGGACTTAAAACTAACTATAGACTTCGTGACTGGCTTATCTCCCGTCAAAGATATTGGGGCGCGCCTATTCCTATTATTCACTGTGAACATTGTGGCGAAGTTCCCGTTCCTGAAAAAGATTTGCCCGTTCAACTCCCCTACGACGTTGACTTCGCGCCCGACGGAAAATCTCCGCTCTCCAAGCACGAAGGCTTTATGAACACCGTTTGCCCTATCTGTGGCAAACCTGCCCGTCGTGATCCCGATACCCTTGACACTTTCGTTTGTTCGTCTTGGTATTTCTTGCGTTACGCTGACAATAAAAATTCGGACAAACCTTTCGATACTGATAAAATTAATAAAATGCTCCCCGTTGACAAATATATCGGTGGCGCAGAACACGCTTGCATGCACCTTTTGTACGCAAGATTTATAACCAAAGCGCTCCGCGATATGGGTTACATTAACTTTGACGAGCCCTTCACCTCTCTCGTTCACCAAGGTTTGATTTTAGGACCGGACGGATACAAGATGAGTAAGTCAAGGGGTAACGTAGTTTCCCCCGACGAGTTCGTATCAAAGTTTGGCGCGGACGTATTTAGAATGTACCTTATGTTTGGTTTTTCATATATTGAAGGCGGTCCTTGGAGCGACGAAGGTATTAAGGCTCTCAGCAAATACTTTGAAAGAGTTGAAAGAATAGTAGATATCGCCCTTTCTAAAAACAACGGAAAGAAAGATATCGGACCTAAAGAAAAAGAACTCAACTACGTTCGTCACACCACTATACAAAAGGTTACCCAAGACACCGAAATCTTCTCCTTTAACACGGCTATTGCTCGTATAATGGAATTAACCAACGCTATTATGAAGTACGACGGAGATTCTGACGGTATCCTTCGCGAAACCGTAGTTGACCTTATCGACCTTCTCGCTCCTTTCGCTCCGCACTTTACGGAAGAATTAAACGAGAAACTCGGTGGCTCATATCCTATCCTTTTCCACCCCTACCCCGTAGCGGACGAAAGATGGCTTACTCGTGACGAAGTAGAACTTGCCGTTCAAATAAACAGCAAAATGCGTTCTAAGGTTTCCGTTTCAAGTAGTTTGAGTAAAGAAGAACTTGAAAAACACGTTCTCTCTCTCCCTGAGATACAAGAATTGTTAAATGGTCTTACCGTTAGAAAAGTTATAGTTATTCCCGGAAGACTTATCAATATCGTTGCAAACTAATGGGAAAGATTTTATCCTTCATTTTTGCTGGGTTATTTTTCGCCGTTAAAATAGTCTATTGGTTACTAAAAGCAATCATCATTTTACTCGGTAAAATACTCGTATTTTTTGGATTATATATACCGGGCGTGTATTTGCTTTTGGGCGCGGTACTTACCAAGTTTAACGTATTTTCCTTTTCGGTTTTGGACACAAGGCTTAACTTATTCGTATTAGGACTTATTCTATGCACTATTTGCGCGTTGATTATTGCTATACGAAACCTTATAGTTAAACCATTTGCCACCGTACTCAAAAAGTTTGGCGAAGACACCAAAAAAGAGTTCGTGGATAAACGTCCCAAAATGAAAAAGAACCCAAAAGACAAACCAAGACGGGAAGAAAGCCCCTATCCTTTAGTTTATAGAAGTCAAATTTATCCCGATATCACGGTGCACGAATACGAAGATAGATTCGACCTTTATCGTGACGATAAAAACGGAAAAATAAAATTTTTTAAAACTGAATATAAATAATCAAATAAACTCAAAAACTAGTTTGTTTAATTATTGAGTGTGGAAACACTCCCCTTTTTCTCTTGTTCCACCCACGGCGGATATTCTCCGCCGTGATAGGTGGGAGCGCAGGTGCTTATGAATTATTCTAACGACGAACTTGCTTTAGAAAAAAGCAAAAAATTCGTCCCTGAAAAAAATGAATATACTCTTGACACCGCTTTGGCTGCATTAAAGACCGGTGATAAAAAGGCTTTTGAGTTCATTTACAATGAAACCAAACGCGCAGTTTTTTATTGCGCTTTTTCTATTTTGAAAGATAAATATTTAGCCGAAGACATTATGCACAATACCTATATTAAGGTAAAGCAATACTGTTCTTCTTATCAAAAAGGCACGAAACCCCTTGCTTGGATTACGACTATTGCAAGAAATTTGTCCATTAACGAACATAATAAACGCAAACGCGAATTATATACCGATTTTTCAGAAAATAACACTTTGGGCGAATACTCGTTATCTGACAACAAACTCGTTTTGCAAGCGGCTTTCGAGCACTTAAAAGAACGTGAACGCCAAATAGTTATAATGCACGTTTTAGGCGGACTAAAACACCGCGAACTCGTAGAAATTTTCAATATGCCGTTAGGCACGGTTCTATTTAAATACAACGCCGCACTTAAAAAATTGCGCAAATACATAGAAGGTGGAAAAAAATGAAAAAGAACGATATTCTCCAATCTATGATGACGGAAGCGCAAGATATCTCTATCCCCGAACTTAGTGATGAACTTAACAGTTATCCTATAACGGTTATTCCAATAGAGATTAGAGCGACGAAGAAAAAACGCAAAAGCCCCCTCCCCGCTCTCCTTATGACCTTGATACTCGTTATGGGCTTGGGCATTTTCTATTCCGTTTATATAAAAGAAGAAACTTTACTCACCATAGACTTAAACCCGTCTATAGAACTAAAAATAAACGCTTATGACAGAATAATAGGGGTAAAAGCCTACAACGATGAAGGACAAGAGTTTTTAGACGGATTGAATATCAACAATTGCACACTTGACGAAGCGTTAAAGAAAGTCATAACTAAAGCGTACGAAGAAAAATACATTACGGACGAAGATATCCACTCCGTTTTGTTCTCCGTAAAATCTTTAAGAGAGTGTAAAGAGTCCTCATATCAATCCATGCTCAAATCTTTCACTCAAAAATACAAAGACATTGAAACACATTGGGTAGAACCTTCTTCAGCAGAAGAACTTGAAGCAAGAAACTTTAAGGTATCCCCTGCAAAGTTTGCGTTTTTTAAAAAACTTTACGAAAAAAAATACGGAAAATCTTTACCGCCTCCGCAAGTAATTGCCAGCATGGTTGATTGCTCCGTAACCGAACTCGTTGACCAATATGCTTAAAATCCCGAAAATTTTCGGGATTTTTTATTTTAGACATAAAAGTTTAATTCAAGGCTTGCATTTTTTTAATATGTATATTATAATAGGTCTATAGCCTTATAGGAGGATAAAAAATGAAATCAGCAAAAATTAATTTAAAAACTGCAGAAAACGTTAAAGATTTCGTACATATTACTGAACAATTCGACCACGATATCGATATTAGAAGCGGTAGATTCGTAGTTAATGCTAAATCTATTCTTGGTATTTTCAGCCTTGACCTTAGCAAACCTTTGGTTATTGAAATCTACGCTGACGAATGCGACGCTCTTCTTGCTAAACTCAAACCTTTTATCATTGAATAAAACTTAAGAAAAAATTACTTGCGATGTTTCGCTACAACGCAAAATTGCGTTGTAGCGTTTTGTCGACTTTTGGGAGATAAATGCATCAAGATTCCACACAAAACAAACTGATTTTACTCTTTGTTTTTGAAAAAATGGAAATACCTATAAGCGAAGAAACGCTTGTTGAACTCTGCAGTTCGGATAACGATTGGATTCCGAACTATTTAGAGTGCAAAGAAACCCTCGTTCAACTCTTGGACGCAGGGTTTGTGTACGTTTCCTCCCAAAACGCTCAAACAGGTCCGCTCTACACCATTACCCCCGACGGACGTATTTGTTTGGCTCACTTCTTTATTCGTATTCCCTCGTCTATCCGCGACGATATAACGAAGTACACCAAAGAAAACCGATTGAGATATAGAAAAAGACAGGAATATTTTTCGGATTACCGCAAAAACCCCGACGGCTCTTACACCGTTATGCTCCGTATAATCGAGCCTGCCCAACCCGTACTTGAAATTAAAATGGTAGTGCCCGATAGACACAAAGCAAAATGGATTTTCCAAAACTGGAAGGAAAACGCGCCCCAAGTTTACGCAATGTTATACTCACAACTTGTAGAATAAAAAAGGATTTAAACACGTTAAACGTATTTAAATCCTTTTTTTATCTTTCCATTGCGTATTTATATATTGCAATAACGGTTTTTGCATCCGCTATCTCCCCGCTTTCAATCTTCTTTATTGCTTTTAAAACGTTAAACTTTTCTACGTCTAAAAACTCGTCGTCGTCAAGATTTTGAGCGTGTTCGGACAAGTCTTTTGCAATATAGATATATAAAAGTTCGTCCGTGTAGCCAGGGGACGGTCTGAATTTGCCCACAAACTCCCATTTCTCGGCAGTCAGTCCCGTTTCTTCTAAAAGTTCGCGTTTAGCGCAAAGCAAAGGATCTTCGTTTTCGTTTAGTTTACCTGCGGGTATCTCCAACATTTCTTCGCCGTACGGATATCTAAATTGACGAACGAAAAACAAGTCTTGATTATCGTCCACCGCAAGTACTGCCGCTCCGCCCGTATGTCTTACGACTTCGCGTATGGCAGGTTTACCATTTTCTAAAACAACTTCGTCCACGTCAAGTTTAATAACGCGACCGTCGTACTTTCTCGTTTTTTTAGTAGCAATTTCCGAATGCATTTTACGCCTCCACTCTTTACGCTATAATTATAATATAGTTTAAGCCAAAAGTAAAAGAAATTGCACTGTTTTTATAAGATTTCTATTTTTTCTTGTAAAAAGTTTTTTATTTTTTTGTTTACTAATCTTAAATTTAATATTTTCCTTACTTTACTCTTTTCCGTAAACAAAGTTTTCTTTGCGTTTTCAATCAAGTAAACGCCCGGTGTTTCACGGTGAGTGAACCAAATCTTGCCACCAAAAGTTATATCAAATATTTTAACGACGGGAGTTTCCACAAAATGAACTTTGATAGTTACCGTGTTTCCGTCAACCTTTATCGTGCTACGGCAAACGTATTTTTCTCCGTTTTTAGAAAAAATAAACTCGCGGGGTTCTCTAAAACTTATAGGAATAACTTGGTCTTCTCCTAAAAGGGTAAATTCTCCTTTTTCCGTATCCAATTTAAAGCCCGTAATGCCCTTGGAATAATTATTTTGAAATATCGCTTGAACGGCGGGGAGCAAACCTACTTTTCTTGCCCCTTCCACGTTATACTCGTACACTCCGCCAAAGACTACGCTCTCTTCCTTTTCCCCTGTAATTTTAGATATATATTCTTCTCCGCTCACGAGATAACGCTCAACGAAACCGTATATAGGCGCGCGCTGAAAGACT
>JAZSRG010000047.1:0-6453 GCA_045538365.1 Clostridia bacterium | reverse complement strand
GGATTTATTTAGTTGCCGAATCCCTTGTAGGGACTCGGCTTCTTCGTTCTCTTTTTTTGTTTTTATAAACTTGTTTACGCGACGATAAATTAAATTATCTATCCTTAATCCTGCAGAGCAGGATTTCATCGCGACAGCGATTTCATCCAAAGAATTGGATTTCATCCGTCGAAAGACGGATTTAATTGCGTGATACTCTTTTAGAGTATCACGCTTTAGCATCTTCCGACACAAGTGTTATCTTTCTCTCTGTCTTGAAGTTCGGGAATAGGATTTGCGCTCGTTTCAAATCTATAATCTTTGCCGTTCGCCTTTATAAAATCACGAATAACCGCGTGGCTTGCAACGTCGTTTTCTTGCCCGTTGACTTTGTCGTTGTACCACTTAAATTTAGATTCTTTGGGGAGTTCGGACACGGGCGTATAACCTTCAAAGAAGGACGTGTTATGCACCGTTTTTCTTAAAACTTCGCGAACGTAGTCAACGTTTGAGCCGAGAATCAAGGGTTCGGGGAAGTTTCCACCGCACAAAAATACGCTTTGCCAAGGTTTTCCTTCATATTTGCACAAAAGTCCTGCAACGTGTTGAAGATGTCCGCACTCTTCAAGATAAAATTTGTGCCAAAGTTCTTTGATTCGAGTGTCGGTTTCGCTCTCCATACACGAGTAATAGAGATAACACTCCGTATATTCGTGCATAAGCCAGTTTTCAAGCCAAGTACAGTTTACGTCAATAAGCGAACCGTATTGAGAAACGTGTTGTTCTTCTATCATACCGATTTCGGTGTAGAGTTTTCGTCCTGCTTCCGTGGGGTAGATGTTTGCAATATTCATATAGTAGTTCATAGTTTGTTGCTCGGCAGCCGTTATGATATTCACCGTAAGTTTAGTGAAAGGATCGGCGGTATTCGAGCATATCCAACAACGAATATCGTCGTAAGGGTATCTGTGTTCGGAAATTGTGGGGCGACCGGGGGTAATTTCAGTAAGACGACCGACCAAGTTTTCAGCGTCCACTCCGTATTCTTGTTTTAAGAGATTTGCGTATCTATAAAGGTGGTCGAAGTCTTCGAGCAAAGCAAAGTCAAGCGCGGCTTTAACCCCTTCGTCCTTGACGTGTTCTGCAAGAACGGCGGTGAGATCAACCGCAAGTTGCTCGTAAGAAATGGTAGTCTCAAGCATATTTTCGTCCAAAGGTTTAAGGCTTGCGATAGCCTTTTGCTGTTGCTGTTCGCGACGGCGAATTTTAGCGAGTTCTCGTCTTAAATCGTTGTTTGAACAATGCCTTGAAAACTGATGCATAAACCAGTTGGCTTCAAATTCCGTGCCATTCATCAAAATGATACGGGTTTTAGTGTAAGGATCGACTTTTTTCTTGTCGTAGGGTGTGGATGCAAGTTCCGCCCAAGACTGATAGGACGACTCGATATCCGTTGCTTTTTCTAAAAATGGGTTTCTGTTTTTCATTTTACACTCCTTTAAAATTTGGCGTTTTGCCGATTGCTTTAATTATTTCAAAAAGGAAATAAAAATATACCCAAAAAACAAAATATTCAAAAAACCGCATAAATAGAGCGAATTTCTAATTCGCCCCGAAAATAAAATAAATCCACAAAAAAATGTGGATAACTATCGACTTATCAACAAAATAAGCAAAGTTATCCACAAAACGGTGTTTTGATACCCTAAAACCCAAGAAACGGCACAAAAAGAAGATAAGAAATTATATAAAAAACGGACAAGGGTAAAATCTCGGTATTGTCAAGCAATTTTGACAAAATTTTTTTATAAAAAAAGCAAGGGAAAATTTCCCTTGCAACAAAAAGAATAATATAAAAAAGTTTTTAGCAATTAGTATATGGCATCGACACAAGAAATGAGTGTTTAGCGAATGCGTTTAACGAGAAAAACACAAAAAAGACAAGCAAAGTGCAAACGAGCGTACTCGTAGAGTACGTGAGTGCGCAGTTTACGTAGGATTTTGTAGTGCTTTTTCCGTTAAAAACACCCATAGATTGTGGAGATGTCATTTTTACTTGATTCTAACGAATATTGCGCTGGCGGTTTGACCTTCTTTTATTGCGCGCGCTTCCGTTTCAAATTCGGTGAGCGAGCGGATAAAGGTGGACGGCTTTTTAAATCCGTATAGACGGGAGTCAAAATCGGGATATCTTTTGGAGAGTAAATTAAATACGTCGGCAAGGGAAGCCCAACCGTCGTCGCCCGACACGTCTAATATTATGTCTTTCAAGGCGTTTACTATTTCTTTCTTGCTCGTTACTTCCTTTTTAGTTTCCGTTTTTTGAGTGTTATCCGCGTTTTCTTTTTCCGTTTTTGCGGTTTTGGTTACTTTTTTAGTGGTTTTCTTTGGCTTTTCGGGAAGGAGCATTTCAAGATATATAAACTTTTCGCACGCCGTTATAAATGCGGACGGAGTTTTTTTCTCCCCCATACCAATCACGAGTTTTCCCGCTTCACGGAGTCGTACAGCCAAACGAGTAAAGTCGCTATCACTTGACACTATACAAAATCCGTCCACGTTACCCGAGTAGAGTATATCCATAGCGTCTATTATCATAGCCGAGTCCGTTGCGTTCTTACCCGTGGTGTAAGAGTATTGTTGGATAGGGGTAATCGCGTATTCGAGCAAAACTTTTTTCCAAGAGTCCGCGTGAGAGTCCGTCCAGTTGCCGTAAATTCTCTTATAAGTTGCCGTGCCGTATTTTGCGAGTTCGTCACAAATATATTTAATGTATTTTGACGCTATGTTATCCGAATCGATAAGTATAGCAATTTTTTTGTCTTCCATATTTTTTTCCTTTATATATTGTATATATATTATTATAATAAGTTTAATATATTATAAACTCTAAATTTTGTCAACAATTTTTTAAATGAATCGGCTACGCCGTGATTTGAAAACTGCGTTTTCATGATTTGTCGCAAGCGACGTGAATTGTGTCTTCGACACATTGTGGTAAAAATTAAATAAAATACCATAATGAAACCAAAGGTTTCAATTCATGATTGCGTGAGCAATTAAATCATGGCAAAGCCAATTCATGCCAAAGGCAAATCATTTTTCTTTGTATCCCCCCATATAATATTATCGTGAAAAAGAAGTTTTTATTATTTTTATTGTTAGTAGTAGTCGTTTTGTGCGTGTCTTGCGCGGGAGTGGGAGAGTTTGGCGAAACCAAGTTGCCCGAATATACCATTTCCGCAACCCTTGATACCAAAACTATGGTTTTGAGTGGCGAAGTAACGCTAAATTACACTTACTGTGGGGAAAACACTTTAAGTCACCTAACTTTCGCCCTTTACCCAAACGCAAAGAGCGAAAACCGTACCGTTGAGATTTTAAGCGTGTCCGCCGACGGCAAACAAATAGGCTTTACGGAAAAAGGCGATGGAGATTTTCTCGAAATTCCTTTGCCCCGAGAACTTTTCCCGAGCGAAAATATCGAAGTTTGCATAAATTACGAACTTAAAATTCCAAAGTCAAGCGGAATATTTGGTTACTCGGACACCGAAACCAAACTATCGGGCTGGTATCCTTTGCTTTGCGCAAGAGTAGGCGACGAGTGGGTGGAGCAAACCTTGGACGGCTTTGGGGACTGCTATTTTAGTGACGTGGCAAATTACGAAGTGCGTTTGACTGTGGGACGTGACGAAACGGTCGTATCCAGCGGTAAAAGGGTGGGGGTTATAAACTCTGAGTCAAATACCACGTACACTTTCGTGGCGGAGCGCGTTCGAGATTTTGCTTTTTGCGTATCGAGTAAATATCTTTGTGTGTCGGGAGTGAGCGGTGTAACACTTATTAGCGCGTACGCATACGATAGTGAGACGGCACAAGAAATTTTACATTACGCAAAACAAGCCTTCGGCTTTTTTCGGGAAGAGTACGGAGAATTAGATATTCCTACCTTTTCCGTTGCCCTTTGCGACCTGTCCGCTGGGGGTATGGAGTTCTCGGGGTTAGTCTATATATGTAAAGAATTAAAGGGCAGAGAACTCGAAGAAGTCGTAGCCCACGAAACCGCTCATCAATGGTGGTATGGTGGGGTAGGCTCAAACCCCACGGAATACGCTTGGCTTGACGAAGGATTGACCGAGTACGCGGTATTGGAGTATATAGGAAGATTTTACGGCGTGCTTGAGCGCGAGAAAAAAGTAAAAGATGCCTACACCTTGTACGACGCGTATGTTGACGTGGCTAAAAACCTTGGGCAAATAGACTTTGGACTGACTAAAAACACGGCAGAGTTTACGACTCTATACCATTACGTTGTAATAACCTATACGAAAGGCGCGCTGTTTTTTGAGAATTTACGAGAGATAACGGGGGATAAAAACTTAAAACGAGCGATAAAAACCTATTTTTGCGCATTTAAACACAAAATTGCAACCCCCGACGACTTGAAAGAGTGTTTGCAAAACACAGTCCCCAAAATCAATTATACCCCGATATTTGATTATTGGACCAGAACCTACGGTTTAAGTAATAGTGAATAGTGAAGAGTGAAAAGGTATGGCAAAGAAAAGATAGTGTTGAGCGCCTACTTATTTTAAAAAACCTACCTAAAACTGATAAAAACGGGGGTAAAAAATATCATTTTATTAAATTTTAACAAAAAAATATAAAATTTTTCAAATAAACGGTTGACACGGTTGTATATTTTTTGTTATGATAACATTGTATTTTTGCGGGTTTATACCCCGAAGGCTATTTTGGTGTCTAAAAAAATGTTTTTTTGGGCGCTAAAAAGTATAGTTTTAATACGCTAAATAAGTAAAAAATGGAGGAAATTAACTTATGAAGCATTACGTTAAACCTATGTTAGTTGTGGCTAACGTAGTAACTGACAATTTTGCGGACGTTACCCCTTGGGAAAACTTCGCAGGATCACTCGAAGAACTTGGAGGCGCTATTACGTCATATCTTTTCGCTTCCGGTATCGAAGTTGATGCCTAAAGGAGTTTACTAATGAAAAAGTTAGCAAAATTATTCTTACTTTTATCCCTTGTTGCAGTACTTGCATCCTCTCTCTGCGTTATGGCTTCTGCATCAACGGACACGGTAACAACTTTTAACCAATTATATATCGGTGATTACGAGCAAGACTCTGATAAGTACACCGGTATGGCTCACGTTGTTTTCGGTACAGTTTCTAATACCAACACCGAGTTTGGTATCTTGATTGAAGCGGCTGATGGCAAAACTTACAAATTCCCAGGTCGCGTTATTGCTGACTCCGGTAAATTTGGCGTTGCTATCTACCAACTTCCCGAAGGCAACTACAAAGCATCCGCTTACTCCGGTACTGACGACAATCGTATCGTAGGCGAGCCTGCTTCCTTTACTGCAAACAAGGCTACTTATACCTTGTCCTTTGACGTGTCTAAGACCGCAGGCGTTACCGCGCCGAGCGTTCAAACCATTGCTCAAGGCACGGCAGGAGATATGCCTACTGTAACTATCCCCGCATCCGCACCTGCAAACTCCGACGTTACTTGGGTTACTGCAGACGGTAAATTGTTTGACTTTGATGCAGTATTGACCGCAGATACCACCGCTTATGCTACATGGTGTGCAGATAAGAAGATTGCAGAAAAAACTTGGGATATTACCGGTCTTTTTGGTAACTCGACTTTAGTTGATTTATCTGACGGAAGTTCTATTTCAATGGAATTCGACGTTTTAGATTGTAATATGGGTGCTGATAACTACAACAACTACGTTTGGATTGTAAATAGCACTACTTACAATAGATGGGAAGGTTACTATTTCGGTATTTACGGTAACTGGGCTATTGGTGAAGGATACCCAACCCAATATTTAACTCAACATAACTTAACAGGTTCAGGTGTAGTTTGTTCAAATAACTGCAGTCCTACTACCATGTACGTAAAAGGTATAAGCACGAAGATTACATATACTGCTCCGACTGAAAGCACGACTGGTTCTATTATCGGTTATAATAAGGCTATCGGTGATACTGAGTGGACGGAAACTTGGTCTGCTACTAACCTTACTTTGGCAAACGTTCAAGATACGAGCAAAGTATTTATGGGTATTGACTGGGAAGGATCTCACTCTTTGAGAGTAAATAATCTTCGCATGTACGTAAATGACGGTGAATACGATTTGCCTGTTTACTCACAAAATGCAAGCCACTTTACGGAATATATTCCTGAATACACGGTAACTTATAAGAATGGTTCTACGACTTATTCTACTGAAACCGTATTGGAAGGAAATACCGCTACCGCTCCTGATATAAGTGCACTTACCGCTCCTTTAGGTGGTATCTATACTTGGGTAGATGCAGACGGCAACGAGTTTGACTTTGACACCGCAATTGATAAAGACACTACCTTGTATCTTAAAGCAATTGCAGATCCTCAAGTTAAACAAAACACATACTCGGTTAATGTTACGTCTACAACG
>JAZSRG010000201.1:0-1813 GCA_045538365.1 Clostridia bacterium | reverse complement strand
TAAAAATTTATCGTAATACCCTTTTCCGTACCCTATTCTTGCTTTATCTTTATTAAACGCCACTAAAGGTACGACTATCAAGTCGCATAACCTTTCGTCAACGCGTTTTCCCGTTGGCTCGACAATTTTAAAATTACCTATTTTGCAATTATCCCACCCCGTGAATTCAAGGGCGTACATTATATCTCCGTCCGTTTTAGGCGCGGATAACGTTTTACCTGAAGACAAAAGAGTGTTAATAATTTCAATAGTTGAAACTTCATCTCTCGCGCTTATATACACGCAAATATTTTTTGCGGAATTTACTTCGGGTAAAGCAAAAAAGGTTTCTTTTATTATCTCGTCTTTAGTTCGTCTATCGTCTAAAGACAAATTTTTTCTAAACTCGCGCGCTTTAATTCGCGCTTCGCTCTTTAACATTTTATCTCCTTGCAAGATTGCCAAAAGACGTTATAATCTCGTACGGTATGGTGTTTACGGCTTTTGCAATACACTCCGCATCTATGCTTTTTCCTTCGCTCTCCCCAATCAACAAAACCTCGTCCCCTACGGACAAATTGCTATCGTTGATCTCGATTATAAACGAATCCATACAAACGGCAACTATTTTATGCATCTTACCTTTGCACAAAACGGAAACGTTACCTAAAAATGAACGAAAAACTCCGTCCGCATAACCACCGTCAACAATTGCGATTTTAGTTTTACGGTTTGGGAAATATACTCCGTTATATCCCGAAATCTCGCCTTTAGACAGTTCTTTTATAGCAAGTATTCGGCTTTTAACTTGCATAACGGGACAAAGGTTAGATGACGGATATCCGTATAAACCTATCCCAAGCCTTACCATATCTCCGTAAACTGCGCCATTCAAAACCGCTGTCGTTGCGGATAAGTGTGAAATTGCGCGACTATTGTATTCTTTAACTAATTTTTCAAAGTCTAAAAACTTTTCCGTTTGCTTATCAATTGATTCAGCGGAATAAAAATGCGTATATACGCCGTTTACTAAAACGTTTTTGGTTGTTGCAAGTATTTGTTTTGCTTCCCGCAACGTTTTTACGCCAAAACGATTCATGCCCGTATCAATTTTTAAGTGCGCGCACGGTGTTTTATTATAAACTTTTGCGCTATGCTCTAAAGCCTTAATTTGGGGCATAGTAAAAACGCTTACCGTTAAATCGTTCTCCACGCAAATATCCGCATCTTCAGTTTTAAATGATAGCAATAAAATCGGTTTTTTGATACCGTTTTTTCGCAGTTCTACCCCTTCGTATGGTGTCGCAACGGCGAAGTAATCAACTTCATTTTGCAAAATGGACGAAACGATATTCGCGCCGTGTCCGTATGCGTTTGCTTTAACAACGGCGCAAATAAGTTTATTTTTTGCTTTTTCTTTAAGTGTTTTTAGATTACGTAATAATCTTTCTCTATCAGTACGTATATCTAACCCCACTTAATTAAAATAATGATTTATCAATCAATTTTACACCGCATTTGTTTAAAATGCTAATGGTTTTTTCCGTGTCGTGTACACGGAATAAAATATACGCACTACCGTCAGTTTTTTCATACGAATAGAGATACTCGATATCAATACCGTTATTATCAAGTACGGCAAGAGCGTCCGCTAATGCGCCGGGCTCGTGAGCAACTTCTATTCCTATCAAATCGTCTGACGAAATTAGGAATCCGTTAGAGCGCAAAACTTTTTTTGCGTTTTCGTTATCGTCTGTTATAATACGCAAAATTCCAAAATCTTTCGTATCCGCAATAGATGCGGTTAAAATATTAACTTTACCTGCCTTTAGAG
>JAZSRG010000007.1:0-3612 GCA_045538365.1 Clostridia bacterium | reverse complement strand
TGCCAAATTTTCATTAGCATAGTTTGAAAGAGTTTTTACGTAACTAACATTTTCCGTTCTTTCTTCAGCCATTTATACACCAACCTTCGGGCTGTCTGCCCAACCTTGTGAATTGTCAATTATAGCTTGCGCTAAATGCGCGTCGGTCAAACCGATAACTTTACAATTATCTTTGCCGACTATATCTCCCAAAATTCTTTGTGATAACACTAACACCTTAACGTTTTTTCTTTCTGCATACAATAATGATTTCTTTCTTGAATTTTCACCAATAGTACTGCACAAAATCATCAACTTTGGCGCTCTTTTAAGTCTTTCTATTTGCTCAATCCCAAAAACTATTTTTCCGCACCTTGTTGAAAAACCTATAAATGTTTCAGCCTTGTTTGTATATTGCATACTCTTTTTCCAAACTTTGATAAATTTCATCAGGAATTTCCGCCGAGAAAACTTTGTTTAGAAGTTTTTTCTTCAAACACAATTCCAAACATTTAGCGTCATCACAAATATACGCGCCACGACCGGCCATCTTGCCAACGGTATCTAATTTATATTCCCCCGTTGGTGTGCGCACGATTCGAAGCATTTCGTTTTTCGTCTTCATTTCGCGACACGCGATACACATACGTAACGGTACTCTTTTGGATTTCATTTTATTCCTCCAAAATTCCTTCTTCTGCAGCAACTACCGAATAAGGTTTAACGTCTATTTTCCAACCGGTAAGTTTAGCAGAAAGTCTTGCATTTTGACCTTCTTTACCAATTGCAAGTGACAACTTATCATTAGGAACGATAACTCTTGCCGATTTTTCATCGTCGTTTACTTGAACCATCATAACTTTTGCAGGGCTAAGAGCGCGAGCGATATATTCAAGAGGATCAGCGCACCACTCGATAACGTCGATTTTTTCTCCGCCGAGTTCCGCAACGATAGCGTTTACACGAGCACCTTTTGCACCGATACATGCGCCAATAGCATCAACGTTTTCGTCTTCCGTTGATACGGCGATTTTCGTACGATATCCCGCTTCACGAACAATACCTTTTATGGACACGATACCGTTTTTAATTTCGGGAACTTCAATCTCAAAAAGTCTGCGAACGAAACCGGTAGAACTTCTTGAAACTACTACTTGCGCACCTTTTTGGGTGGTTCTAACCTTTTTAACGTAAACGCGAATCGTATCGTTAACGTTGTATTTTTCTCCTTGAATTTGGTCGGATTGCATAAGCACGCCTTCCATTTGGCTTTGAGTCATTTCAACGTAAACGTTTCCTGCCTCGATTCTACGAACGATAGCCGTCATAATCTCGCCTTCTTTTTCACTCATTTCGTCCATAACGAGATTACGTTTTGCTTCCGTAAGTTTTTGAATAATAACTTGCTTAGCCGTTTGCGCTGCAATACGTGAAAAATCTTTCGGAGTGATGTCTTCACTTATAACGTCACCAAGTTTATAATCAAAAGGTTTATCGTTTGCAACACACTCGTCTTGGAGTTCGGTGAGTGAAACTTCTCTGTCAGGGTTAACAACTTCGTCAACAACTTCTCTAAACGCTATAACTTTAATAGAAAAATTATTTGGATTCAATTTAACCGTAACACCACGGCTTTCACCGTATTGTTTTTTGTACGCCGAAACCAAACCTGATTCAATTGCTTCAATCAAAAATTCTTTGTTGATTTTCTTTTCTTTTTCCAATTCCTCTAATGCAAGGAAAAACTCTTTGTTTTGCATCTTATCCTCCTAAAACTTGATATACGGCTTAGCCGTTGCAATGATTTCTTTTCTAATTGTATATTTTACTGAATTTTTAATTTCTAAAATAATTTCGCCGTCACTTGATACGGAAATCAACTTTCCGTTAATCTTTTTCTTTCCGTTAAACGGCTCTTTAAAGGTGAGTTCTATTTCTTCGTCAACATTTCTCTCATAATCTCGTTGCGTAACTATAGGTCTGTCAAGACCGGGGGACGAAACGTTAAGGTGATATGCAACTTCACCCGTCGGATTCAACTCGTCTAAAGGCGCGGATATTGCGTTATGCACCTTCTCACAGTCGTCAAGACTAATTCCGCCTTTACGCCAAATATAGACGGTGAGAGTTGGTATTCCATACTCTTTTTTGTACGAAACGTCAACCAACTCGTAGCCAACGTTTACAACGATATCGTTTAAAAAATCAAAAACTTTATTCGCTACTTCTTTCATAAGCCTCCAAACGTCCTTATAAAAAGTTAAGAGCGGGAAAACCCACTCTTAAACACACACTAACACATTACCATTGACTGTATTATATCATATAATTAATTATTATGCAAGTAAAATTAAATATTATTCCAAATTTTCCGCAAGTTTAACGAAAATCTTCGCCGTAACTTCAACGTCCCCAATAGCGCGGTGGGCTTGTTGGTTAACGTAGCCGTAATGCTCCGCCACTTTTTCAAGCTTGTGATTTTTTAAGCCCGGCAAGTATTTGCGAGATAAAGCCAAGGTACATTGGGTAGAATTTTCAAACTTATACCCTTCTTCCTTGCAATATCTAAGCAATATCGTAACGTCGTATTCTTGGTTGTGAGCAACGAGCGTTGCGCCCTCACAAAACCTAAGAAAATCAGGCAAAATTTGTGAAAATGAAGGACTATTTTCCACCATTTCTTGCGTGATAGAAGTCAACTTCGTAACTTCTTCACTAATAGGATCGCTAGGCTTTGCAAAAGTAGAAAACTCTTCCACAATCACACCGTTAACCAATTTCAACGCGCCTAACTCTATAACTTCACAAACGTTTGTATCGAGTCCCGTCGTTTCGAAGTCGAAAACAACGAAAGCTTTATCTTTTAAATACTCGCAAACGTGACGTTCTTCGAACATATTATCTTGCTCAATGATTTCATAAGGCACGGGCTCAACGTAAGTGTAAAACTTTGGAACGGGTTTAAATTTAACACCTTCAACGCTATTCCAATCAATTACACATTTAGTTATATCTCTCAAAAATACGCTTTTGCCGTATTCACCTTCTTTTACGTCGCAAGTAACTAAAATTTCATCCCCTTCGTTCACCAAAACGTCAAATTGCTCGGGGTTTTTCCCTCTTGGGAAATATAAAACTTCAACGTTTCCCGTTGGATCACTTAAAGTAAATTTATAATATAGTTTTCCCGAAGTTTTAGCAACACTCTTTTTTATCATAGAAACTCTACCGCAAATCACGGTTTGAGTTTCCCCTTTGAGTGTTTTAATTTGTCGCGGAAGTTGTCTAACCTCTGATCCTATCAACGCTCTCACAACCGTTACGTCCACCGTTAAAGGATTAAAAATTCTCTCGTGCGTCGGCGCAACGTCCACAATATTTGACGACGTATTCATGCTTTTGTCTTCAGTTAACACAAAATTAAAAGTATCGCAAAACTCAATTTCAAGGCATTTTCTTAATTCTTCAACGAAATTAGCGGACGAAAGATAGGTGTATATATGAGAAGGTAGTTTAAGTTCAACGTAATATTCAGGACTACTTCCTTCAATAGCAAAGTTTTTAGGCGTCATTTCGGCTGCCGCTATCGGATATCTCTCCGACATAAAGTTGTATATATTGTTTCTAATAATA
>JAZSRG010000164.1:0-3047 GCA_045538365.1 Clostridia bacterium | reverse complement strand
CATCATGCGGTCGGCGGTGGATAAGTCCATTCTATCTCCTATCGTTTTACCGTTATTTACGATATTTCTATGCGTAAGCATAACGCCTTTTGGGAAACCTGTCGTGCCAGACGTGTATTGCATATTGCATACGTCGTCAGGCTTTACGCTTGACGCTCTTCTCCTTACTTCTTCGTTAGGAACTAAATCCGCTCTATCTAAAAAGTCGTTCCACTCCAAGCAACCGTCCATTTCAAAACCTACGGTTACTACGTTTTTCAAGAAAGGCAAAGTTTTTGAGTTCAAAGGCTCGCCGGGCACGGTGTTTTTGAGTTCGGGGCAAAGTTCTTCAATAATTGCTTTATAGTCCGAATCTTTACAATCCTTTATCATAACGAGAGTGTGAGTATCGGACTGACGTAACAAGTATTCGGCTTCGTGAATTTTGTACGCCGTGTTAACGGTTACCAAAACTGCGCCGATTTTAACCGTTGCCCAAAAAGTTAAGAACCATTGCGGTACGTTAGTTGCCCAAATTGCAACGTGATGACCGGGCTCAACGCCTAAAGATATAAGGGAAGCCGCTACTCTATCTACGTCTTCACGGAATTCTTTGTACGTTCTCGTATAGTCCAAAGTGGTGTATTTAAAAGCGTATTGGTCGGGATACTTTTCCACCATTTTATCCAAAACTTCGGAAAAAGTTATATCGAGTACGTCGTATTTTTTCCAAGGGAAAGTACCCGTTTTTGAACGGTTATAATAAATCTCATCCCCTTTGGTTTTCTCTGCGGTTTTGGTCATATAGTTGATAAAATGAGTCAAAACGATATCGCTTGAATCAATTTCGTCGTTCCAGTCAGCGCAAATAAAACCTTCGTAATTAAGAGAGCGAAGCGCGTTTGCAAAGTCTTTTACGGGCAAATCTCCGTCCCCTATCAAGACTCTTTTTCCGTTTTTCATATCTCCTATTCTAACGTAGCCGATATACGCGCCCAAAGTTTGTATAGTGGTGTCCGCAGACTCCCCTGACACGAAATAAGTTTCTCTTATATTCCAACAAACTTTAACGGCAGGAGAAGAAAATACGCTCAAAACGTCCAAAACGCGTTTAGTGTCCGCTAAAATTCCTTTGGTTTCCAAAAGAAGGGAAACACCCAAGGTTTCAGCCAAACGAATTGCAGGCATTAAAATGCTTTTGAGTTCGTCAGCGGGTAAAACTTCTTCAATTTCAACGATTACACCCGAGCAAACGGCAAGAGCCGAGTACTCAACGTAACTTTTAAAAACTTCGCTATCAGCCCCAGCCTTTACTTTTTCGGGACATTTCAAAGCGCTGATTTCTATGTGACGGTTTATAAGTTTTCTCTTGGCGTCAGCCGAACGGGAGGAGCGAAAAACACTATCTGCGTGAGCGGACTTCTCTGCTTTTACGTCACTAATTTCCACACCTTTATAACCGTATTCTTTAGTCAAATTGCAGAGTTCGACGAAAGAATCGGTGTTTACGTATTTATCTGAAAACGTGAATTTCATATTAGTTTTCCTCGTGAACTATCTTGTTTATAGCGTTGATAAACGCTCTTACGCACGCGCCGATAATATCGGTAGATACGCCGTTGCCTGAATAAAGTTTTCCGTTTGCGCGAAGTCTAATGAGCGCAGAACCTACGGCTTCACGGCCTTTAGTTACGGAGTGAATTTGGAAATCGTCAAGTTCGTAGTGATGTCCTATAACTTGTTCTATTGCTTGGAAAGCCGCGTCAACAGGACCGTCGCCCGTGCTAACTCCGCTGAGTTTTTCTCCGTTTTTCTCAAGAATAATATTTGCAGTAGGCGGAATTACGTTACCGCTGTTTACTATATAGTTTACAAGATGATAGGTGGACGGCACTTGCATTGCAGTACTTGCAATAATGGCTTCCATCTCTCTTGCACCCATAATTTCAGTTTTAATAATAACTCTCTTAAATTCTTCGTAAACTTTGCCGATATCTTCGTCACTCAATTCGTAACCGAGTTTTTTGGTGTACGCGCAAACTTCGTCAATAGTCGCGCCGATTTTAAGTTTATCGGAAACTTTAACTTCGTCGCTCGCTTTTTCCTCCCCGGTCGTTTCAACGGGCTCGCTGATTGCATGAATTTTGGTTGCGTCTAAATTACAAGACACACCGATATCTATACCCTTCGCGCGGATAACGTCGGATAAGGTTGCAGGACTAACTCCGCTGCCCATCATAGTAGTTTTAACGCCGTCTGCGCCCGCCTTTACAGCCTCAATCGCGCAAGCCGTTGCCAAAGAAATCTTGTCGTTTGGCTCAACGAAAACCTTAATATCCGCTGCCGATTTTATGCTTTTAACGAGTTCTACAAAGTCTTCGGGGAAAGCGTCGCCCGCTTCGTCGGAAATCGTTATGGTATCTACACCCAACTCTTTTATTGCAACGGCAATTTTTTCTACGAAACCTTTTTCCGCTCTCATTGCGTCTTTTGCAACGAATTCTACGTTTTGGGTTTTTGTCAAAGCAGTTTTGCAAAGCGCCACGATTTTATCTTGCATTGCAGACGACTTTAAGTGATATCCGTATTCCATCAAAGCGGTGGATACGGGCATAGCGATAATAAGACCGCATTTTTTAGCATCTTTTATGCAGTTATATGCCGTTTCAATGCTCTCGTCACTATCTCCTGCGTTAACCATAACGGTGGCGTTTTGTACGGTTTCGGCAATAGTGCGATAAATTACTTCGTTTTCTTTGGAGTTAATTAGCGCAGGTAGGTTGATAATATCAGCACCCGTTAAATCAATTGCGGATGCTACTGATAGTTTTTCACGGAAAGTTAATTTCTTCTTTAATTCTTCCGATTTTACCGGCGTAACGTCTGAAACAATAATTTTTTTCATTTTTTTAACTCCTTATATATATGTTTTTAATCTTAATATAGTTTTATAATCTCTTAAAGGCTATGGCTCGATATTTATTTCGAAATTGTGTCAAAGCCTTAAAAACAAAAACCCGCAAAAACTTTACAGTTTCTGCGGGATGATTAACTAAATATCCACGGTA
>JAZSRG010000038.1:0-11757 GCA_045538365.1 Clostridia bacterium | reverse complement strand
AAAAATTAACTTTAGAATTAGTAAGAAGTATTGAAAAAGACGATGCAAATAATGAATATCCGTGTTTTTGTATATCACTAAATATTGAAGGAGATACGTCAGATATGATTTCTGAATCCATGGTCGATATTGTAAACGGATTTTGTAAGAATGTCATTGATTTAGAAGAATTAAGTAATAATTCAAACGATTAAAACAAGCAATGCTTGATTTAATAATAAAATAAAAAAAGTCCCACGTGGCAAAGGAGAACACAAAAATGAAACTTGAACTCAACGTACTGAAAAAAGAGTTTACCAATGACGACGGTGAAAAGATTCCTTACACCGCTTTCGAGATTGAGTTGGAAGGACAAAAATTCAATCTTGTCCCCCGCTCTGATGACAAGAAGTTACTTAACTACTTGCTTCGCCAAATCGAAGAACGCGAAAAGTCTTCGAGTTATGACCAATTAAGTATCCCGGGGGTGAAAAAGTAAATGGCTTGGTTTAGAACAAAATCAAAAAAATATAACCGTAATACCGGTTTAAAATTCAGACGTCGCAAAAAGACCTATAACGGTCGCAAAAGTAGATATAAGAGGTGGTAAAAATGAGTAGAAGAACTTTAAGAACTATAATCGTAATTGTCCTTGTAGTCGCGCTTGGACTTGGCTCAATATTTGCGCTACGTGCGTGTTTTACTGAAAAAGATGCAGAAGCCAAAAAACAAATATCTATAGGTTATGATATCGGCGCTTTATCCAAAGACGGTAAGTACGTAGAAGCTGAAACTTCGCTTTATACTAAAGATGCCTTCGCCTGTGAAGGGCTTCGAATAACCCCTATTTTTGACAACACTATTACCTACCGTGTCTTCTTCTATGACCAAGACGGTTACTTCATCAGCGCAACTGATACGCTTGATAACATATATACCAACGTTCCTTTGGTTGCTTGCTATGCTCGTATCGAAATCACGCCAGATGACGATGACGTTGTGTCTTGGTGGGAAAAAGCAAGTTATGCTAACCAACTTAAAGTAGAAGTTTTCGAAAAACAAGAAGGTTTAGGTGATAATAAACTCGTATTTTCAAAAGAGTCTCAATCTGAAAGTTCTGGAGTTATATCTTTCACTTCAGATACCGTTTCTTTAGCAGGTTATAAATATCTTGTATTCGCTATTCGTTCTTATGGTAATGGTAGTTGTTGCGTAAAAGATTCTTCTGGAAATTTGCTTGTTAACGTGAACTTTAAACTTCCTGCTGGTGGTGCTTTGGCTGAAACGGTTACGCCCATTGAAAATGTAACTCAACCTATTTACACTAAAGTGCAAGCTGGTAATAACTATTATTTTATTTGGGATATTTCTGAAACTATGTCTAAAGCCTATGTATGGTTGACTTTAGATTCTCGTGATACTATGAGTCTTTACCTTTTATAATCTATGAATACCTTAAGACGTGTAGTTGCTTCACTTTTAATACTTGCTTTAGTCGTTGGCGCTATCTTCATTTTGCGTGATTGCTTTACTGAAGATACGTTACGCACTATATCGGTATCATACGACGTAGGCTCTCTATCAACCGTTAGCGGAACTTACGTCGAAGACTCCGATAACGCTATATATACGAAGGATATTTTTGAGTGCAAAGGTTTACGTGTTACGCCTAATTTTGACGGAGATATCACTTACAAGGTGTTCTTTTACGACCAAGACGGATATTTCTTGTTTTGCACGGAATCTCTTGACCGTGTGTATAACGATGTTCCAATTATTGCTTGCTACGCGCGTGTGGAAATCACACCTAACTCAGATGACTCTATATCCTGGTTTGAGAAATTTACTTATTCAACCAAAGTAAAAATTGAAGTGGCTACCGTCCAAAAAGGTATTGGTGACGACGTACTTGAGTACAGTAACGGCGCTACCGTTAACGGTACACTTGCCACGTGGACTTCAGATGACGTTGATTTGTCTGAATACGAATACTTGATATTACGTGCAGAAATTAATGCTGACCTTGCTTTCCGGGTTAAAGACAGCGCAGGCTCTCTTATATATGATACTAATATTTCGTCTTCATTCACCGGTGGATTTAACGTAACCGTAATTACTCAAGCGGAAAATTTCCCTACTTACACACGTTACGAGTGTGGTATTAACGATTACTTCGTTTGGCGCATATCAGACGATATGGCTAATGCTTACGTAATTGTTAAAAGATTAACTTCTTACGTTAGCCTTTATTTAATTTAGTTTAGGAACGGACTTATGAAAAATAATCTCACTTTTAATCCCCATAAACCCTATAAATCACTGTGGACTATAGTCGCAGTGATTTTGGCTATTCTCTTTTTCTTGAGTCCGTTCTTTTCTATACCTATAGCAAAAGCGGTAACGGATGCTACCGTTTACTCTAAAGTGTTAGATGACCTTAAGACGGATCCAACGTTTGATGCCTCTTTATTTCCTGACAATGCAGATGATTATAGTCTTCAAATAATTACGATAGCGGAATCAGCGAAAAGTGAGTTATTTATTTATGTTTATAATCCTTCTGATGAATTTCACGACTTTACTGCATCTTTTATAAATATGTCCATTAAGGACCCTGATACTAAAATAGATTATAATGCTGGAGAATCTTTGGAATTTCATCTTTATCCTTTAGAATTAGTATCGACTGAAGGTGTATTTGATAAGTATATTGTTCACGATTGGGAAGAAATTTTTAAAACATTTGTAACTCCTTTGGAGTCTGTTCGTTACTATAATATAGCTTCTATACTTCGCGAATGGGATGATGCTCTTGACGGAGAACAGGATGATATATCTTATTCAACCCACAAAGCTTTTTCTGTTGAAAAATGTTTTGTTGCTGAAAACAAAGATGATGGAGTTACTTATTATTCTTTGGATGAAGAAGTTGTTTTGATTACGGATCTATTTAGTGATGAAATTTATTATAATGACGGATTTAAATTTTGGAATACAACTTCTTGTCATAGTCATTATATTGCTTTTTCTACGGATTGGCAAATTGATGATTTAATTCGTGTTTGTGTTCGTTATGATTTAATTAAAGTAAGTAGGGCTTCCGCTTCTGGTTATGTAGGTCCTGAAACAGTTGATGAGTATTTGTTTAACCAAGAGGCTTATCCTTCTTATCTTGATAAAGGCGAAAATGTTGCAGATGGTCTTTGGGGACGTAAATACACTTGGGATAGAATAGAAAAATCTGCGGATTTTTTAAAAGAAGAATTTTCTATTCCTTTGACAGATGAAGTTTATAAAGAGGTTGAAAGCAGACAATGGGTTATTCGCTTTTTAGAAACTGAGTATAGCGCTTCTAATACTGCTCCCGGTAATTATACTTGTTATCGAGTTGAAAATATTGGCGTTTTTGAGTTAACTTTTCGTACAAATGGTGTTGTGTATTGTTTAGGCGTTGTTTCTGATCTTGTTAATAGTGATAATCAACCTGGTGCTATTGTAGATCCTACTGTAGATGCAGTACGTGATATTTTAAAAATTTTAGGTACTATTCTTTCAATTCTTGGTCTTGTAGTTCTTGGAATTTACGTTGGCCCATTTATCCAACCAGTATTAAACGTTATCTGGTCAGTTATAAAATGGATCTTCAACGCTATCGTTTGGATAATCTGCGCACCGTTCCGCTTTATTGCTTGGCTCTTTACCGGCAAACGTAGGAAAAAGAAACCAAAGCCTAAAAAGAAGAAAAAGAAATCTAAACCCAAAAAGAAAAAATGAAACGTTTAAAATTTGCAATATATATAACCATACTTGTAGCAGTGGTCCTGCTCGTTAGTTACAGTTGCTTTACTTGTAATCAAGTCAATATATAAAAATGAGAAAATTGTTAGGGAAAATAAAATCAATATCATACTATCATTACATAGCCGTTGGAATTACCGTCGGCTTTCTTGCTTTAACCTTTTTTGTCTTCCCTACCGCAATCACTCGTATTGGTGAAGCGTTCCGTGACCTTTTCTATTCTATCGGATTCTACGGCGCCGAACTTTTTGAAATCGATCACAACATTCAACCTACCGTCAATAGTTATTCGTCTTTGCCTTTAACTCCTTTCTTTTTTATCCCGGAAACGTGGGAAGAGTTTCTCACTAACTTTGATAACTTTTGGCGCACGTTCTTGGACTCGGAAAACTTCGCGCTCTTTATGTCCGGTGTTGCAGAATTTCTATATAACGCACTATCTATTATCCTGCTTATAGGCTTACCAATTGCCTTAATATGTTATTTAGGCTTTAGAAAATATTTTCAAACGGAGAATAACGATTATAATGTAGATTCACGTCAACTAACCTGGCTGAAGAACTTCTCCGCTAAATACTATCTACCTTGCAAGAAGTGGATGCGCTCTCTTGTAACGTTCCTTAAGGAAAGTAATTACCTTAAGATATGGCTTGTGATATGGCTCTTTAACTTTAACGTTATCACTATCGTTATCGAGTTTATATCCTACTACTTTTATTTCGTCCCGACGTTCGACGTCGTTTCCTTGTATAAGCAAGTATATAAACTTCTATGCGACTTGTCTGTTCCGGTGAATTTCATCCCCGGTATAGTGTGGGCTCTTGCCGGTTACGTGCTCTTTTGTTGGCTAAGACGTAGAATCGGATATAAGGTTCTTGAACACCACGAGATGAAAAACCGTGGTTTAATTAATAAACTTGGAATTTGTGTCTTAGGCTGTGGTTCAATGGGTGCTCATAAAACTACTGTTCTTACCGATATGGCTGAATCATTAGAAGTAATGTTCCTTGACAAGGCTCTTGAATTAATGAACGACGTTGCTCTTCGATTTCCCTACTTCCCTTGGATTACTCTTGAGAACGAAATCAAGACCGCCGTTGAGAAACACGAGATATATTCACTCGTCACGTGCCGTATCTACGTAGCAAAACTAAAAGCCGAAAATTACGACTTCGAATATGACGTGGACCGATACGGTAACACTTTTTGCGACAGTTTGAAGACTATAACGTTATGGGAATCTATAGAAACCTACGCACAGTTATATTTCCTGTACACCCTTAAGACGTCGTTTCTCGTTTTTAACTATTCTGTTCGAACGGATAACGTCTTCGAAGACACCGGGAACTTTCCTTTATGGAATACGGAGTTTTTTAGGCGCAGTGTTAAAGAGTCAGAAGAAGCCAGTAAATATGCTCATATCTTGAACTTCGACGCCCTACGGCTTGGAAAAAAGGTTAAAAACAACCCGGACAGTAACTACTTCGAGTTCGGCGTAGTCGGTATTACCGAAGTTGGCAAAGAACGTGGAAATATGACCGAGCATAAATATCTCAAGAAAGATGAAGGTACTAACCAACTAAACGATCTTTTCGACCTTTGGCTTAAAATGATTAGGCATAGCGCCACCGTCGAGTACTACCCTTTCGCCCGGGTATTTATGGATGAACAAAGACCGGAGAATCTTGGCGCTAATGCACGTGAACTTGCTAATATATTAGGCTTAAGGGATACTTCAGAACGTAAGATGGCATATCCTATGTTCTTCCTTATAGAGAGCCTATACGGCTTTATCGCTCGTAAGTATGAAAATATGTATCTTACATACCGGCATAACAGGAGTGATAACACGGTATTCTCCCACTTGCTTAAAACTGTAATGCATAAATGCTATAAGCACTATAAGTTTCTGACTAACACTTTCGGCTATAAAACAGTAGAAATAGATATGCAACGTGGCTCAAGTGACGACGTTGAAACACACAAGTATTACTTGTCCAGTAAAAAGATATATAGTAACCGTTTCAGTACCGATTGCTTTAGTGACTTCTTCAGCGTAAAAGCCTTAAAGAGTTCTATCGGACTTGACGACGTTCCGACATATGAAGGTATCAAAGCAACGTTTTCGGAACTTGCGCAACAAAACAGTTACTTTATAACCGACCTGCTTAAAGGTCTCAAATAAGCCCTAACAATATGCCCTTGTAGGGGACCGAAAAGTCCCCGAAGGGGACCTCTCGAGATATTGTAATTAACTCTACACGCAAAATGAAAAATTTTGATAATTTAAAAATTAAAAAAGACGTTGTTAAACGTGGCATAAAACGTTCCAGTCGTAATGACGAAATTGCAGATATGTATTTGGACCTTGGGGAAAGACGACGTGACGAAACTCTTATAAAAAAATTCGATACGTTACGTAATTGTTTTAAAACGTGGACCATTGATTATTATCGCGACCAAAAAGTTAAAGACGTGCTAAGCGTATTACGTTGCCACGATATATTTTGTCAAAATTGTCAATCGCA
The DNA here is from genome assembly GCA_045538365.1 of Clostridia bacterium. Taxonomy (GTDB): domain Bacteria; phylum Bacillota; class Clostridia; order Christensenellales; family RUG350; genus RGIG2224. Next base: position 5,452 of record JAZSRG010000038.1, on the reverse strand, counting down.
ATTATCCGCCGTTCGCGCTGAAAAGTACGTTCCCTTACTTGACCGCCTTATTGAAGAATACGACTTATATCATATCACTCATACGGTACCTAACTGTTTAGGTCCCGAACTCAAAAATACGGTAGATAAAATGTACAAGAAATTTGCTTACGTTGCGCAATACTTTTTTGGAAAAAGAAAAGCAAAAGGCATAGACTTCGCGCAGTTCGGTTGCGTTGGCATTATTCGCGCGCTTGAAATAAGTACGAAGTTTTCGGATAAAGGTCTTGAGTTTCACCCCCACTTTCACTGTATCTACGTAATGAAAAAAGGACTACGTGGCTTATGTAAACCAAAATTAGAGAACGTTAACGTCTATTCGTTTTCGCAAAAAAACGGTTTTCGCGCTTTTTCAGACTTTGAAATCTTTATGCAAAAAATGTGGTTTCTTTTATATGAAGGTTTTAAGTTTACGTTAGATAACCTTGAATCAATTAGAGAAGGTTATTCCGGTACTGTCGATAAATGCAAAAAAGGAAAATATCACGAAGTATTTAAGTACGTAATGAAAGGACTTTTTAAAGACAATATGTTGTCTTTCGATACTGATGCTTTTCAGTATCTCTACGATACTTTACATAGACGTAAAGTTATACAAGGTTACGGTATCTTTTATAACTGCAAATTTGAAAGTGACGAGTTTGAACTCTCCGAAGAAGAACGTGAGGCGGAATATGAGAGAGTTATTAGTGAACTACGTTCAACAGAACGTCCCTGGTGCGGATACGAGAAACCCACCGACGTGCTCGAGAGTATGGGACGTGGAATAACCTACATATCTAAACGAAGAATAGCCGAAGAAGTTAAGCAAAGGAATAAAAAATGACGTTGGGAGAATGGCTGTCAGAGTGGTACACGATTTATAAAGTACCATATCTTTCTAAAAACAGTATAAGAAACATAGAAAGCACTATCCGATTGCACGTTTCGGAAGAATTGAAGAAAATGAGTCTGCGTAAAGTGAGAGCATACGACATAGAGAAAGCCTTGGCGCCGTTAGGGAGTACGCGCACTCACGTATATGCACGGCAAGTTTTATTCAGCGCTTTCGATAAAGCTTGCAAATTAGGTTTAGTGAGTTCTAACGTTATGCAATCAGTTGACAAGATAAGGTACAAGAAAAAGACGTCTACCGCGCTGACGTTATCCGAGCAACGGCAATTCCTTTTGAAACTTGAAGGCTCAAAATATAAAAACCTTTATATGTTTTATCTTTTGACCGGGTGTCGGTGTTCTGAAGCTCTTGCACTTCGGTGGAGTGATGTCGATTACGACACCAACGTTCTTTTGATACGTGGAACTAAAAACGAAACGAGTTTCCGACAAATACCGTTAACGTCAACGTTAAAAAACTTGTTGGAATCGCAAGCAAAAACTGTCGAAAATAGTTCACACGATTTTCGCTTGTTTCCATATTCCCGAGAAATCGTTTCTCGGACCTTTAAAAAACTATGTCCAAAACACCACCTGCACGACCTACGTCACACCTTTATCACACGGTGCGCAGAGTCTGGCATCAACGTTTCAGTATGTCAACAACTTGTCGGTCACGCGACCGCTGATATGACGTTAAACGTTTACACTCACGTTCTTGACGACTTTAAACGTCGTGAGATAGAAAAATTCAATTTGTTTCCCGATTTAGGGAAAGAGGAGTAAAAATGGCTGAATTATTAACTACACCTGGTAAAAATAACTTATTTAATCTAAAAAAAGAAGATTGTCAATTACTTTATGATACGCTTGTGATTGCTTGCAATCATTTGATTAAAGATAAAGGCGTATCTCGTTTTAGCGAAGATATTATCCGACGTCGCGTTTTGATGAGCGCGTTAGGAAAGGCTATAAAAGACTAAAAAAAGACCTACTTACGTATATACGTAGGTAGGTTTTTGTGTCTTGGCGGAGAGAGAGGGATTCGAACCCTCGGAACGTGTTACCGTTCACACGATTTCCAATCGTGCGCCTTAGGCCAGCTCAGCCATCTCTCCACAAAGCCTATTTATTATAAGATAATTTCAAAAAAAACGCAACTGTTTTTTTATCGTTTTGACTAATTATTATTTATTTTATAACGTTTAAACTAATTCTTGTTATTCTTTACATTTTGATTCAAGCCAAGTCGATACAATAAATCTGCAGTGCTTTGCACTTCTTCTTTTGTAATCGAATTTTGCATGTTTGTAAAATTTTCAATTTTTTTCCGTTTTGTCTTATTAAATACACGAAACCAACGTTTTACTTGATAATATAAATAAAGTAACGGGTATTTTTCTAATTTGGGATAAATAATTTCCAAATTAGAACGTGGCATAAACATCAATTTAAAAAATGATTTTTTTCGGCTTTCCCCTGTAGCCATGGCTATTGTTGTTGCATTCTTTATTGTTCCATAAACTCCACCCTTAAGCACATATTCCTCTATTCCCAAGGTTATAACATTATGAGTTTTGTTTTCAAACCATACATCAGCAGTTGCGCAAACAGCAAGATAAAAATCGAATAATTGCGCATTTTTTAACAATTTTTCAAGTTTTTGTGAGTCAAATGCAACTTTCTCTTTAAATATCCATAAATCAATAAAAGGTTTTATACCACAGCCACCATTAATAAAATGTTTAGCCATGTGTGCAATGTGATAACACAAAAACATTTCATTGCTTAATTCTTTTCTATAATTATAATCTTGGTAGTTAACTATATCTTCCCACACATTGTCTAAAAGAATATTTGCATAATCCAAACAATTCTCTTGGGCAAGTGAAAAATGCAATTCCAAATGAACACCAATCGGAGAAAACAACGAAAAATCATGCGTTGACGTACTTTTTTGCAACAAATAGCCTTTATTACATAAACATTGAATTGCTTTTTCTGCATCTTGTTTGTGTATAAGAATATCTATATCACAACTTGTTCTCATCCATTCTTCCGGATAATATTTTGAAATAATTGCACCTTTTAATGGAATATTATAAATTTTCTCTTCATCAAAAATTTTACTTACTTCTTTCAATACAACTTTTCTTTGTTGACTTCGACAAAATTCAAATAAAATTTTTTTCTGATATTTTTCTAAATTTATATCTTTTTTCAATAGCCCCGCTCTTGAATAAGCCAAAGCGATTATATGCGATAAATCATGTTTTTCGGCAAGTTTTATTACGCTAATTAACGTTTCGTTATCTATCTCTGTTAATTCAACGTTTTTTTTACCTAATACACTTTGCAATATTGAAAACAAGATTTGCTCTATACTCATGCTTACAAATTTCCTTAGAATTTATGAAATAAATATATAGGCAATAAAATATGGTGTTTTAGCAAAAATATTTCCAATTTATGCTTAAAACCTTTATATTTACAATTTGCCAAAACCTCTTTATAATCTTGAGCCTTTAATTGCTCTCTAATTCCCTTTTTTATAACTTTATACTTCTCTTTTTTATTAAATTGAGAAAACGCAACTGTATATATATCTCTTGCCGTGCGCCTGTTTATTTGTTCTTCATAGTCGAATATATTTAAATCTATTCTCTCTCTCAAATGTTTATATATGTATCTAGGACCATTCCAATCATACGCTGATTTATTTTTTGTCATGGATTCGTTATTTATACGGTAATAATATAAGCACTCATTTATAATATACAAATTAGTTATTTTAGTTAAAATTGGTTTAACAACCGCTCCATCTTCTCCAATTTTTATTGAATTATCTACTGCGAGTTGTTCTGGTAAATATAACTCTCTCTTAAATGCTTTTGCCCAAAGTTGTGGAGGGAAAATCTCGCCGTTTAAACCTTCAACAGCAATTGGGGTTATTTTGTCTTTAATTTTTTGATTATCATAATACCCACTTTCCACACTAAACTTTTGGCATACTTCCATTTTTTCATATGCTTGAAAATATCCACAACAAATCATATCAGGCTTATTGTGTTCTATAATAGCTTTATTAAATGTTTCAACATATTCCGTTGAAACCCAGTCATCACCGTCAACACAAAAAACATATTCACCAGTAGCAACTTCCGCTCCTGCTTTTCTTGCACTAACCAATCCTCCATTTTTCTTGTGAATTACTTTTATTCTCGCATCAATAGAAGAATAATAATCACAGATTTCTGGAGACTTATCTTTTGCTCCATCATCAACCAAAATGATTTCAAGATTTTTATACGTTTGCGCAATGATGCTATCCACGCATTTGTTTAAATATTTTTCTACTCCATATATTGGAACTACAATAGAATACAATATTTTTTCTTGCATTTTTCTATCTCCCTAACATTTTCTTTATCTTAGAAGGAATTTTACTTTTAATCTTGTCAATTTTATATCTTTTCGTTTTGACATATTCTTTTTCCCATTTTTCAAAATCGGAAAAACATTTTGTATAATAATTATCTCTCAATTGAGGTCTTTCTGTAGGTTTTATAAGATTTTGATTATATTCGACTGCATTTTCTTGAGAAACTTTTTTTAAGAAAAGATTATCTTTTATTTTGTTGATTATTTCTTCTCCTTTTTTTGAATTAATTATTATTAAAGAAATACCGTCATGTAAATCTATTTCTTTAACGTATTTTTCTGCGCCCCAAAAATCGCCAATCGTTATATCTCCAACACGATTCATATTTGCATATCTACAGTTATAACAAGATTCACGATAATTTAATCCTTTCAAAAAATCCGTATAGTATCTATCCAAATTTGATGGTCCATGTTTACATTTATTTTTCTCTCCATAATAATAATAATAATAATAAAGAGACCATCCAGATTTTTCTTTGCCTCTAAAACAATATTTGTTGATTTTTTTATTAACTTTTTTTTCAAGATATTGTTTGTGCTTTTCCCAAAGAAGCGGACTACTTACACCATGGCAAATCAAATCCATAGTAATCAAGTTTGATGGTTTATTTTTCAAAAACAAAAGTAATCCTTCTATTTGACATGGCGTGCCTACGTACAAAACAAGTTTTTGATCACTTAAAAGACTTTTAACCTCTTTATAAGTATATTGCGTTTCACTTTGTACATATTTTGAACCACACAACTTTTCTATGCATTCTTCAAGATTAAACGTTGCAACATGAACTGCTTTTTGGTCTTCATTGAAAGCACATCCTACAACCACGCCACCATTTTTGAACACATATTCAGCAACTGCTAAAAATGCGCCTCCTGAAGAAGAAAATTTTATGTGACCGTCATTTTTATTCCTTAAAGCATAAAATTCATTATTATATTCACTTTGATTCGAACGCAACTCAATTTGGCAAACTGCATTACATAACGAACAATCAACACATTTGTCGCTATCAATTGAAGGATACAAAAATCCGTTTTCATCTGGTAATAATGAGATTGCGCCTTTTGGACAAATATTAATGCAGGCAGCACAACC